>JAHDHT010000317.1 GCA_020631175.1 Chitinophagales bacterium | reverse complement strand
GCAATAAAATCTACCGGGGCATTCTTAATTATAACAAATCCAGCTTCATTATTTACTTCACTTGCTTTAGTATCGTAACTCAATTCAAAAATACTTTTAAAGTAATCGAATTTTTCTGCTGATGGACCTTTAATATTCAAACGAACATCCCCTGTACCTTCAATGTAAACAAAGTGTTTCCCATCGATCGTCTTCATCGGATGAATTTTCTGAATTCCTTTAAAATCTATGGTCTTAAGAAGACCCTGTGATTTTTGCTCAATGTATCCTTCCTTAACCGTTTTAATATCCTTCCCTCCGAAAATGGGTGGATATATCATAGAAGTCCAATCATCCAACTTAAACTCATTTAAAGAAGTAATATAAAAGTCTATATCTTTATTTAGCTGACGCTCAATGCGATTAGTTAGCTCAGTTAAGCTTGTTGAAAATGAGTTTTCACCTTTTTTTTCATCACTTTTCACATTACAGGAAGACAATGTAAAACAGATAAAAAAACAAAAAAATAATAGTCTATTTATAGATCTCATTAGGTCACATTTGTCGTAAAATAATAAAACAACTTCAGATTGAACCTTCAAAAACTGATAACATTCTTCATTTCAAATTTCTTTCAATTTTATAAAAATATTAGAAACACTTTAGATATGTAATCGTATACGATTTTAACTACCCATGTTTAAAATTTAGGTGAAAGCCCATTAATCTTAATATTATAAAAAAATATATATAAGCTTAAATTTTTAATAGCATGGTTATGACCAACTTAAAAGCATCCCAAGTGCTTCGCATTTTTATATGCAGCCTAATTACTATCCTTTTTTCAAACTTTTCTAACGCCCAAAGTTCTTGTTCATGTGTTGAATACATTTACATTAATGAACCAGGTCCCAACGGAGCGCCGGAAGGTAAAATTCACAAACTCCAAATTAATCAAGATGGGAGTCTAACAGAAATTGGAACTCCTTGGTTTGATAATGCAACAGAGTTGCCAAGGCCACACGGCTTAGGAACTGATTTAAACGGCTACCTTTACATAGGAGGCTCATCCGGCGACGATGTCAGAAAGTTGGATTGTGATGGCAATATATTCCCGACCTCCGATTTTCATTTACCGGATGATGGAGGATGGAATTTCGCTTCAATAGATAACAACTTATATATCAACAGACCCCAAACAGAAGATATTGGTCAATTTGATATTTGTTCAGGCCAGCAAACAGGTTACGTAGATTATTGCGACTTTATCTTTGTCGATTGGGGGTTCTATTATGACGACCGAACAGGATACTTTTATTCTGCAGGAGCGGCTTTCAACAACGAATCTTCATTAGTTTATCGTTTTACGATCGACGATTTTCAAAATGGTGGTGGAAATTGTATCCAGCCATTTATTGAAACAGATGATAATGTCGTCAATGTCGGCGATAATGAATTACCGGATACAAACATTGCGGGAATTACGACTGATACGGATGGCAATATTTATATAGCCGTTGGTGGATTTAGTGGCGGTTCTGCCGGTCAATCTTCAATTTGGAAATATGATGCTAATGGAAATTTTATAGCAAGTACTGCAACCGATTCCAATGATGGAGATGGTGGCTGGTATAATTTAGTTGGAGTAGTTTATTCAGAAACAAACGGTTTGATTTATACGTCTAACGGGACAACAAATGACGACTGTATTTCTATTTTTGATACCGATTTAAACTACTTAGGAGCAGCAATAGGAGCTACTGCACCAGGAGGAACTCCACCTCCATTCGGAGAAGCTTCAAAAGCAATAGCTAAAAACCTTGAATGCTGCCCAACCACTTCTCCGGTTATAGTTGACCAAACTTATTGCCAGCCTGTAGTTGGAGAAAAACTTTTCTTAAATGAATTATTTCCATGTGATGGAATTATTTGTGGCGGAGAATGGATGGCAGATGCCGGAAATACAGGTATGACTTATAATGATTGTGAACAAAGTATTACAATTGACAATCTCGAAGCTTGTGGAACTTTTACAAAGTCTTCATCAAACGTTCAATGTGGTGCATTTGAGTTAACATTTAACGTTGAAACCTTAACTCAACCGGATGTTAGCGTTGTTTCCAGCGGCTCTCAAATTTGCCAGGATGTTTCTTCAATTGATTTAACTGCTTCTTCAAATACTCCAAATGTAACTTATCAATGGCAAATGAGTACGGATGGATGTGACGGCACTTGGATGGATATCTCTGGTGCAACTTCTGATTCGTACCAAGTTACCGGAATTGTTCAAGAAACTTACTTTCGGGTTGTTAGCTCCGTAAATGGAAATTGTTCTAACGGATCTTGTGATCAAATTTCAGATTGTATAACAATCAGTTTTGCTAATGCTTGCAGGTCATGTGATTGCCAAGAATATCTTTACGTTAATGAAAGAGATGCTGGTACCGTTCATAAGTTTTTAGTTAATGCTGACGGCTCTTTAAATGAAATTAATCCAACCGGACCTTGGTACCCGGATGGTGATCCAACACAACTTCCTTCACCTCACGGCTTAGGTACAGACCTTAATGGCTTTTTATATATCGCAGAAAATTGGAATGATTCAAATGCGGATATCAGAAAATTAGATTGTGATGGAAATATATTTGATGAATCCGATTTTCAATTAAATGCACAAGCATTTAATATTGTTTCAATAGACAATATGCTGGTATACAATCAACCCGGTGGTGGAACCGGTCCCGGTTTTGCATTAGATTGGACAAGTATCGAAACAGCTGATCTTTGTTCCGGTGCAAGTCAAGGGACTGCATGCTTCTTAGATGATATGGGAGGAAACGTTAGTGTTCGTTGGGGTTTTTGGAAAGATCATAACGATACTTTCTGGGCTTACTCAACCAATGGTGGAGACTTCATTTATCAGTTTACTATCGATGAAATTCAATCCGGAACATGTATTAGTCCCTTAATCGCTGGAGCTGCCGGTGATTTATTTGATCTAAATAGAGAACAAGCAAGAGGTATAACTACTGATCTTGATGGTAACATTTATATCGTTAATGCGCAAAGCTTTGGTGGTCCGGCAAAAGTTAGAAAATACGACCAGTCCGGAAACATTTTAGCAGAAACATTAGTGGATTCAAATGAAGGTGATGGAGGATATTATGGTGCAGTAGGTTTAGTGTATGTCGAAACTTGTAATTGTCTTTATTCTGCTAACTATACTACACTTGATGATTGTGTAACAAAATATAGCCTTGACCTGCAAACAATTGAAGCAGTTGTTGGTCCAGTTCCCGGTAGTCCAAGTAATAACGATGATGCTCTCGGAGGCAAAGCATTGGCAAGTCTTAAAGAATGCTGTCCAAATACTCAACCTCAAGTCATTGACCAATTATATTGTGGAGGCAGAATTGGAGATAAAGTCTTCTTAAATGATATTTATCCATGTGACGGTATAGTTTGTGGCGCTGCTTGGATTCCTGATATAAATAATGTTGGTGTAACTTTTGATGATTGTGAACAGAGTTTTACAATCGATTCTAATGGAGCTTGCGCAACATTTACTAAATCTGGTTCAAATGCGCAATGTGGCTCTTATGATATTACTTATAATGTGGAGTTTATAGTTCCTGTAGA
>JAHDHT010000316.1:1580-3624 GCA_020631175.1 Chitinophagales bacterium | reverse complement strand
AGCCGCTATCGATACCAATAGCATCAAAGGCATCATAAAAGTAGCCAAATTGCTGTGGGTCACCATCATAGCTAATATTAGACACATTATAACAATCTCCGGTTATAAAGACCTCAGAAATAAGCTCTTGTGGCGTATATAGATCAGGATCAACCTGTATACTTGGACCGGTAGTACTTCCTCCATTGGCATCTGCGAAGAGATCATCATAGGTTCCCTGGCAGAGTATATCCCAGTTAGTGCTGCAACAAAATCCATCCTGAGCAATTACTTGTTGAAAAATAGGATCAGTTTCAGCGTAAGGATGGAGACCCTGAATGGTGGTATAGCAGGTTTGTGCCGATAGATTTCCGGCAAAAAAGAGGCTCATCAATAAAATGCCTAATAGATGATATCTAATCCTGAGTAAAGGCAAATTTATTTTAATTTGTAATTATTTGATTATTAATGTCTTACCCTGATCTGCGCGTTTGACTTATGCTTGTACAAAATTACAATTTGAAAGTCGTATTTACCACTTAAAAATCAGGATTTTACACATAAATAAAGATAATGATTTCAGGGTGATCGGAAGGAGGAGATTGAGGGTTTAGAAGGAGGCTGACGAAAATATGTAGCTCGGTACTTTGTAGCTCAGTACTGTGCTACATAATACCGAGCTACTGTGCTACATAGTACTGAGCTACAACAGATACCCTGTGCAAAAAATGTTCATCCTATTTTGACTCAGACTGCCGTTTTGAAAGTTGAATTCCTCTATATTTAAGGTCCGTTTTTCACCCGATTTAACCTGAAATATGAGCAAATTTTCCCATTTACATTGCCACTCACAATATTCTCTTTTAGACGGAGCAGCTTCTATTGCCGGTATGATGGCTAAAGCAAAAGCTGATGATATGCCGGCTGTAGCACTCACCGATCACGGAAATATGTTTGGGGTTTTCAAGTTTGTAAATGAAGCGAATAAGCAAGGTATAAAGCCTATTGTCGGCTGTGAATTTTATCTGGTGGAAGATCGTTTTCGTAAGCAATTTTCAAAAGCGGATCCTGATAAACGGTATCATCAACTGCTTTTGGCTAAAAATCAGGAAGGATATAAAAACTTATCACGTTTATGTTCGCTTGGTTATATTGAAGGCTTATACAGCAAGTGGCCGAGAATTGATAAATCACTTCTGAAACAACATAAAGAAGGCTTAATTGCCACAACCTGTTGTATCGGTGCTGAAGTTCCTCAAACTATTTTGACGAAGGGTGTTGAAGCCGGAGAAAAAGTATTTTTAGAATGGCTTGAATTATTCGGAGAGGATTATTACATCGAACTACAAAGACATTTTATTGAAGATATTGACGGAACAGGTTTAAGTCAGGAAGATTTAAATCAAATTTTAATTGGCTGGGGTAAAAAATATAATGTACCCATTATAGCTACTAATGACAGCCACTATGTAGACCGTGATGATTTTAATGCGCATGATATTTTACTATGTGTAAATACAGGAGAACTGCAAAGTACACCGAAAGGTTATGGAAAAGGTCTGCGGTTTGGATTTCCGAATGATGAATTCTTTTTTAAGTCTACCGACGAAATGAAGAAATTATTTATCGATGTTCCGCAAGCAATTGATAATACAAATTTAATTGTCGATAAAATTACGCCACCCGAATTAAAGCGTGATGTTTTATTGCCTAATTATACTTTGCCGGAAGGATTTCAAACGCAGGATGATTATTTAAAGCATATAACTTTTGAAGGAGCGCGAAAAAGATACGGGGAAATTACCAATGATATTGCTGAGCGATTAAATTTTGAATTATCGGTAATTAAAAATACCGGATATCCCGGATACTTTTTAATTGTGCAGGATTTTACATCTGTTGCCCGTGATTTAGGAGTATGGGTCGGTCCGGGTAGAGGCTCTGCTGCCGGATCTGCCGTTGCCTATTGTACCGGTATCACCAATGTTGATCCGATTAAATATAATTTACTTTTTGAGCGTTTCCTTAACCCCGACCGTGTGTCGCTTCCGGATATTGATATTGA
>JAHDHT010000316.1:0-1480 GCA_020631175.1 Chitinophagales bacterium | reverse complement strand
TAATGGAGACTCATTTAGAGGAAACGTATGGCATAACGGTTTATCAGGAGCAAGTAATGTTATTGTCACAAGAGCTGGCCGGATTTACGAAAGGTCAGGCGGATTCTTTAAGAAAAGCAATGGGTAAAAAGATTCAATCTTTAATGGATGAATTAAAGCCATTGTTTATGGAAGGAACGGCTAAAAATGAAATTAAAACAGAAACAGCAGAAAAGATCTGGAATGATTGGGCGAAGTTTGCGGAATATGCATTTAATAAATCGCACTCTACCTGTTATGCTTTATTGGCATATCATACAGCTTATTTAAAGCGACATTATCCGGAAGAATTTATGGCTTCTGTGCTTACCCATAATATGAAGGATATTAAGAAGATTGCCTTCTTTATGGAAGAGTGTAAAAAAATGAAGCTTGATGTTTTAGGTCCTGATGTAAATGAAAGTAATATTGACTTTGCGGTAAATAAAGAGGGAGCTATTCGATTTGCATTAAGTGCCATAAAAGGAGTTGGAAGCAATGTAGCTGAATGTATTGTTGAAGAACGCACCAAAGGCGAACCGTTTACTTCGATTTTTGACATGGCTAAACGAATGAGTAGTAATCAGGTAAATAAAAGAGGATATGAATCTTTGGCTTATGCCGGTGCCTTTGATTCATTTGAAGGTATACATCGATCTCAATATTTTACGGTTGATGCTAAGGATGGATTAACGGGAATTGAAAAGGCTATTAAATTCAGCAGCTCTTATCATGCGACTAAAATAATGAATCAGGCATCTTTATTCGGTGCTGATGCTATGCCTGAAGTACGATTTCCTGAGTTGCCTCAAGTTGAGCCCTGGTCTTCAATGGTTCGATTGAATCATGAGAAAGATGTAATCGGTATGTTTATTTCCGGTCATCCATTAAATGAATATAAAGTCGAGATTGCCCAGTTTTGTAATGCCTCTTTAGATCGTTTAGAAGCTTATAAGGATCGGGAATTTAAAATTGCAGTAATTGTAACAGCCAGTCGGGAGTTAAGGACAAAAAAGGGCGATCCTTTTGGTATTATCACCATTGAGGATTTTTCTGATTCTACCGAAATTCGATTATATGGATCTGATTATGCTAAGTTTAAAGGATTTTTCGCTAAGGATAATAAGCTTTTTCTAACCTGTATTTACAAGCAAGGCTGGGGGCAGAATTCTGATTACCGATTGGAGATTATTTCTGTTGTTCCGATGGAAGAGATGATGGCTAAAGCGAAACGGATTACTTTAGAAATTCCATCTTCTATTATTGATGCTAATTTTATTCAAAAAATGGATACTGTTTTTGAAGAGAATAAGGGAACGGTGCAGGTTTATATTAAGGTAAGCAGTTCTTCAGGTAAATATGAAGTTGATTTATTTTCAAGAAAACATGTGGTTAAAACGGAATCTGCTTTGTTGGAGTGGATTCATTCTTATCCGGATATTATTTATCGGATTGTTTAATG
>JAHDHT010000315.1 GCA_020631175.1 Chitinophagales bacterium | reverse complement strand
AGCAACAGTAGATTTGGCAAGATTAGCAGGATTTCAACCTGCAGGTGGTTGAGATAATGAATGAAGACGGTACAATGTCCAGATTGCCTGAGCTGAGAAAATTTGCAGATGAACATGATCTTAAACTAATTACGATTAAGGATTTAGTGGCTTATCGATTAAAACACGAAACCTTAATTAAAAAAGAAGTTGAAGTGGATATGCCAACCGCTTTTGGGGTCTTTAAACTAACTGCTTATACGCAACTTACAACAGGAGATCAGCATTTGGCTATAACTAAAGGACTATGGACGGAGGATGAAGCAGTATTAGTAAGAGTTCATAGCTCTTGCTTTACAGGAGATATTTTAGGCTCATTAAGATGCGATTGTGGTGATCAGTTAACGGCAGCATTGAAAATGATTGAAAAAGAAGGTAAAGGAATGGTGCTGTATATGAATCAGGAAGGAAGGGGTATTGGTTTACTTAATAAATTGAAAGCTTACAAATTACAGGAACAAGGGATGGATACGGTTGAGGCTAATGTTAAGCTTGGCTTCAAACCTGACCAAAGAGACTATGGTATCGGAGCTCAAATTCTCAGAGATCAGAAAATCCAGAAGATTAAATTGATCACCAACAATCCTAAAAAAAGAATAGGATTGGATGGATATGGTTTAGAAATTGTTGAAAATGTCGGGATAGAAATCGATCCAAACCCACACAATGAACAGTATCTTAAAACGAAAAGAGATAAAATGGGACATGAAATTTTGAAATCTTCAAAAAAGTAAATCTTTCTTTTAGATAATAATCAGACGATTAGGTAACTAATGAGGCGTTTTTTGCGTCTTAAATTAAGTTTGGCTTGTTTTATGATTAAGCTAAGCAGTCACACAAGTCCTCACGCTACATCTAAACGTTTTGATTTTGAAAAATGTCTACCTCGTTTTTGCATCTTTAGTGCTTGCATTTTGCTCTTCATTTGCTCAAATCAATCGGCCGTATAGTCCGGTCGTTTTACAAGGAAACCAGTTATCTAACTTAATTGGTACGAATACCAGCGATATAGTAGCTTTTAAATTTGATGGATCTAACTGGATTCAAATTCCTGTTCAAATCGATGAAAGAGCTTTAAAAGATATAGCCACTCCATGGGGACCTGCAGCTAATTCATATTTAGGAACTTCAAATACAGGATATCAAATTCTATTTTATTGTGATACTGATAATTATACCGGTGCAGATCCAAATCCGGCCTTCGATGCAAATGATGAACTGGTATTTCTGGCAGATGACATGGGAGTAGACGCATCAGCTGCGCCTGCTGATCCAAATAATGTTATTGCTGGATCTTGTTTTGAAATCGAAGTAACAGACCCATTAACAGGTGATATTGGTTTCATTTATACTTTTGTTTCGGACGGAACTTTAGCTCAGGATGCAGGAGTGAATTATGTTGACTATGCGATGGATTCAGTTATTGATCAGGATTATTTCAACAGCTTTAATCTAAACATCGCCACTAACTCCGAATTTTCAACAATCACCACAAGTAATTATGAAAGAAGATTCACATCTGAATGGATTAGCGATCAGGTCAAAATGTTTACAGGTGGACTGAGTTATGATATTCTCGATCAAAATGAAACCTTTTTTGATAGTCCTACATATTGTGTAAGATCCGCGGCTAACTTTTCTGCCATGGCTAATTGTATGGTAACGAATTCAGACGGTCCGATTAGAGCCATTCGATCATATATGGGAGCAGCTACAGGACCGTTAATGCAAAGAACGCATCTTTTTTATCCGGCAAAAGAAGAAATAATAACGGATGTTAGAATTCATTCTTTGCAGGCATTTTATGACGTTTGGGATTACACATGGATTGCAAGTGGAATGACCTATTATGATGACAATAATTTATTGGGTCTTCCAATTGATGGTTCTTTCGATACCGGAGTAAATGAAAATTGGCACGATTGGGAATTAGTTTCCGGTCCATATGGCTCATTATTGATTAATCATGATGTGCAAACTGATTTAACAACCGGAACTGATGTGAACCTCGGCGGATACTGGGATGATTCTTTTTCATCGCCAAAACGATCTTGTTATGGTGACGGTCAGGCTTACGGTACTTCCGGAATTAAATTTGATTTTCTTCCTCCCGAAATATGTACTGATCCAAATCCTAATAGCAACTGTGGTTTTTCTAATGCTTTGTTCAAAACATTAGCATTTATAAAAGAAGTTAATTATGATGTTCCAAATCTATTAGTTTCAGATGCGCTGGCTTCAAATGACAATTTTAATAATCCACTAAATATAAATACGAGTGCATGTGCTGCCCCATGTGTTCCGCCGGCGGTGAGTATCTCGGGTTTACCTCAGGTTATCACATCAGCTTCTCCAGTGTCACTTACAGGGATTCCATCAGGCGGTACCTTTAACGGTCCGGGTGTTGTGTTTAATGCTTTTAATCCCTCTATCGCAGGCCCTGGCTTACATACTATCAGATATGATTATACCGATAATATGGGGTGTTCTAATTTTGCTGAAGAAGATGTCTTGGTTGGCACTTTGAATTACTTCTTTGTAAACTATAATATTGGAACAATACAACCTAAAACATTAAGTATAGATATAGAAGTATTTGAAGATGGAGTTTATACCTTTGGTATCATTGATTTAAATGGAAGGGAAATTGAAGAATTTGATTTAAATCTAAGTATCGGAAGGAATAAATTAAATCATCAAACATCTATTGATTTAACTCCGGGGATGTATTTATTATTAAACAAAAATGATTCTGCTTCTTTACCATTTAAGTTTATTGTAAAATAAGTCGTATTATACATTTCCAAATACTAAAGACCCACACTAAAAAAGCCCAATTTTAATTGAATTGTAATTGCGTATTACATTCTTGAAAAATCAGTTCATTATGATTAGATTTTACCATGGGTTTTTATTTGTTTTGTTATTACTTATTAGCACAGTATTTGTCTCTGCGCAAACTTCAAACAAACATAAACCAGTCATACTTACAGGGCAGGATTTAACTGAATTTATCGGATTGAATTTGAATGAAATTGTTGCATTTAAATTCGAAAATAACAACTGGATTCAGATTCCGGTGCAGATAGATGAACGTGCTGTTAAAGATTTATCAACTCCCTGGGGGCCTCAGGCAAGTACTTATCTAAATAGTAACAATCTGGGCATTGATTATTTATTCTATGTAGATACAGATCATTACACCGGTGCAGATAACATATCCGGTTTTGATAGTAATGATGAACTAGTTTTTATGGCATCTGATGCCGGTGGTTTAAATACGGATGGTTCTACTCCTAACGGTGTTGTTAACGGTTCTTGCAAAGAAATTCAACTAACAGTAAATAACGCGCAATCATTTGTTTATCTGTTTCGTCAAAACGGAACACTTGATCCTTCAGCGGGTGCAGATTATGTAAGTTATAATATGGATGATATTATCAGTGATGATTACTTTACTGATTTTAATCAGAATATTGCGCTTAACGCAGAGTTTTCTACAATCATTACCGACAATTATTCAAGAAGATTTACTTCGGAATGGATATCAGATGAAACTAAAATGTATACGGGTGGACTGTCATACGACATTT
>JAHDHT010000314.1 GCA_020631175.1 Chitinophagales bacterium | reverse complement strand
TTGCTACACTTTCTTCAAACTGAGTAACATATGCACCGGCTGAAGATACCCAACCGGTTTCGATGCATTCTTTGACATATTGCCACTCGTTGCCATCTAGATGAGGGATAGATAATGGGATGATTTTATTTATTTTTTCTTTAAGCATTAGACTGAATTATTCTTCCTGGGTTTCCAACTACGGTTACATTATCCGGGATATCATTAATAATAACTGTACCAGCACCGACTATTACATTTGCTCCTATGTTAACGCCCTGCTTAACTACTGTATTCGCACCAATAAAAGAGGATGCCCCGACACTTACACTGCCGGCTAAAACAGCGCCTGGTGCTATATGAACAAAATCATCAATTTGGCATTCGTGTTCGATAATTGAACCGGTGTTACAAATCACGCCATCACCTATTTTCGCTAAGGCATTGACACTTACTTGTGGAGCTAACAAAGAACCGGCTCCAATTATTACTCCTGTGCCGATAGCTACCGATCGATGAACAGCTGTAGAAGGCTGCAAATCTACAGATTTTAAGATTTTATGTGTCACTTTTTTTCTGATATGATTATCTCCGATGCCAACGATCCATCCCTTTTGCTGGAATAATGCTTGATTTTCTACTGCCTCTTCCGACCCCAGATACAGTAAATTAAAAGGATTACTTTCTTGCTCTTTTATGTCGCAGTATCCGTATATCAATTTTCCCTGATTTAATAGTACATCGCATACTACATAAGCATGCCCGGAATATCCAATGATTATAATTGACTTCAATAGAATTTTATGTAGTAATTTCCTTTAAGGTTCCATGGCCCAAAACCTTATGCAAATAATTTATGTACTTTTTTGCTAAAACGTCCCGATCAAAATTTGCTTTCGCAAAAGCATAACCCGATTCTCCCTGTTGTTTTTTATCCTCTTCTGAAGCCTCCAGATAATTGAGGATTTTTTCTGCAAAGTCCTGTGGGTTCTCCGGTTCAATGTAAACACCACATTGAGCTTCTTCTACTAACTTACGAGAAACACCATCAATAACCATTAATACTGGCCGTTTACAAGCCATATAATCAAAGGTTTTATTTGAATAAATCGTCTTGAAAGTGTCCACTTTCTTCAATACGGAAGTTCCAAATTCAGAAGCCAGAATATATTTGAATACTTCTTTTTTAGGGACTGGATCAACAAATTTTACATTATTTAATCCGCGTTTTTCTACTTCTTCTTTAAGCATATCTTTTTGCATGCCGCTCCCGATGAGTTGAAATAAAACCTCTTTATGATTTCTTAAAATTTCAGCGGTATCAATTACTTGTATTAAGTGATTAGCGACCCCATGTGCACCAACATAGGTGATAACCGTTTTACCCGCAAGACCATGTTCTTTTCGAAATTGGTCACGATCAAACTGTGAATTCAACAACTCATCAGAAATAGCAAAATCCGCAGCATTAGGGATAAAAATTACTTTCTCACCTGGCACCCCTTTTTCATTAACCAATTTATCCCGAAAAGCAGGAGTCAATACGTTAATCAGCATCGCTTTTCGATAAATGAACCCCTCAAACCAGTATGCTAACCGAATAATAAATTTATTTCTTAGTACCCCGGTATCTATGGCAGATTCCGGCCAAAGATCCCGTACCTCAAAAACAAAAGGTACTCTTTTAATTAGAGAAAGTAAATAAGCCGTGATGCCAACAAATAAAGGAGGCGAAGTAACCACTATGATATCGAACTTACCTTTGGTTTTAAATAAGCCAGCATAAATAGAAGAAAAAACAAAAGAAAAATAAGCCCATAATCTCCCCAGAAAACTTACATTATATGCTTCGGAAACATGGCATCGAATTACGGTAGTATCTTTAGCGTATTGATCTATATAAGTAAACTTGCCTTTATATCGTTCTCTTTTTTTTCCTGTATTATAATGGACCATTCCTGCTAAAACGGTAGTTTGATGCCCTTCTTCTTCCCATACTCTGGTCATTTCATTAAATCGCGATCCTCCTCCGTCGTCTTTTTCTAAAAAATATTGGTGTATTAATAGTATGTTCATTTCTTTTGAATGATTGTAGTGATTTGTTTTGTTTTACTTTGAAAATATACCACTTTACTTTTTTCTTTTACCCCGTAATATCCGGAATACCAACCTTCCATAAGGTGCGGTTCTAAAGCTACACCATCTTGATTCCTTGCTTTTATTTCGAAGGAAGCATCAAAGTCAGGGGCCAAATTCCAGTATTGTTTGATCGGCAGATCTGTATTATGATGTACTTGATCGCTTACGATCCAATGAGGAATATTTTTCAATTTGTGAACGGTACGCGAATGAAATATATCTGTACCAAGATGCTGAAAAGCCTTTATTTTTCCAAAAAACTCGAATTGTCCTTTCTCTTCTTTTAAAGAAGCTTTGATTAATTTTGTCCAGTAAAGCCAAATAAATCGAGGCCCTTTTAGCATTTGATCATGATTTCCTAAGGTAACCGTATTATGTGATTTTGTACCATTAAAATATCGAATAAGCTCTGAAGAGGTATTGTATTTATAGGTGCCAGCATCTCTTAGGATATTGTGACCTTGGTACCAAATATCTAGATGAAGATTATCCGCATGTGATGGACGGTCTTTATAGCCTCCACATTTAATGAATGTAAAGCTATCAGAATCATTGATCAGATAATACCCCCCTTCTTTATAGCTTGAAACAGCGGGTTTATGAAGATTGTCGGTTTCAATTTTTGAATTCTTTGCCCCATTCATCCAATAAATATCCTCGATTAGTTCAGGGGCTGAAAAAAGGGTTTTCTGGTAAAAAAAATAGTGCAGTGCATTCAGTTGTGGGCGATAGTCTCTGTAGGACTGATTATTCAATTTAAAGAATAAAGCGCCATCGTTCGCTCCGTAATTAGGTAATTGCCCATTTTTTTCGTTCGTATTTTGAAAGAGATACTCCAATGATTTTTTTGCTCTCTGATAAGTTAATTCTGTAAATCGTTGACCATTGATTCTCGACAGATAAAAGGCCCAGGTCAGAAGTTGAATTAACACCCGATGGTAATTATGTGAAAATTGTAAGAAAGTACCATCCTTATAGACTTGATAGGCAATTTCTTCTTCAAACCATTGTTTCCCTTTTCGATGCCATATTTTGCTGTCTGGCAAAAAAGGAAATAGTAAATTGCTAAGGTAAAGCATCAATACCTCCGTCACGGCATGATTATTACGAACTGTTTTTCTGGAAAAATTAATATTCTCATACACATGCTTTAGCTGCCAGTAAATGAAGTGAATAATTTTTTGAAAACGAGATTCGGTTAGTGCCGGACTATTTTTATAATAATAGAGCGCAAACGTCCAGTTGAGGATACGTAACGAGATTTCCTGACTGCATTTGTAGTTGGGCCCTTGGTTGATCGGGTTAGCATTTATCCAGCTATCTATTTCTGAAAAGACCATGTCACTACAATCTTTTTGGAAATGATAGTCGTAGCGGATGAGCAAATACAAAAAGGAAAAGCGAGATTTTTCCCAGGTAAACTTTATATCGCCTGCTTCACTGGATATATCTTCTACTTCCGTCCAATGTTTTTGTATATTATATTGGTAACCGCTTATTGGATTAGTAATCCAATCGTA
>JAHDHT010000313.1 GCA_020631175.1 Chitinophagales bacterium | reverse complement strand
CTGCTCCGAAGCCCAAGCCTCTGCAAAATAGCCCCGGTTGTAGCGGAAACCCGGCTCTGTTGAAGTGCATTGAAGCAAAGCCGGGCGAAGGCTGACAGCGGCAAGACTAGCACGGCATATGCTGAAACGCCTGAAGCAGAGGCGCGTTGCAGCGGAAAACGGGCCTAAGGCCCGCTTCGAAGGGCTGCAGATTCGCTTCTTAAAAGCTCTAAATCGATATAGAAATGTCTTCTTTTTGTAAAGGCTGCTTATCCTAAAAATCTTCGGCTTTGCATTACCGTTATTCGGGTGAAAAATTGTATTATTGTGGATAGCAAAACTAGCATTATGGTAACCGGGATTAAAATTTTTCTTAGCATAATTATGATCGCGCTCGTCGCTTATCTGGCGAATATGTTGATTAATGATATCAAGGGGCCGATTGAATATGATACGGAGAGTAAGGCGCGAAAGGCGGAGACTGTTGAGAAGTTGAAGGATTTGCGAACGGCTCAGTTGTTCTACAAGCGTAAAAACAGAACGTTTTCGGGTGATATGGATTCTTTGATCACTTTCGTGAAAACGGATAGTATTCGTTTCCTTAAAGCGATTGGTGATCCGAATGATTCTACCGTTGTTACAAAAAAAGAAGAGCGTTATGTTTCGGTGCTGGATTCTCTTTATGATGGGGATTCGATGCGGGTGAATAACATGCAATATATTCCGTATACCGACAAGAAGAAATTTAATATCGAGCAGGGGCAAATCGAGAAAAACAAAGTTAAAGTGAAGGTTTTCGAGATTTCAACTGATTTGAATACCATTTTCGACGGCTTGAATAAAAAATATTTCGATCCGAATGAGTTACTAAAAGTGGGCTCTATGACAGAGGCTTCCACGGCGGGTAACTGGGAGTAAGTTTAAATACCTTTCCAATTTGTTCAATACTATTTATACATCAACGGATCAGGCAAATGCTTCCGGAGGGGAGTTGTTTTCACTGATTGGCACTTACTTTATGCATGCCTTAATCAAAGGCAGTGATGGCAAAGTTAAAAAGCTGCTTTCGTATGAGAGTAAGCCTTTGGAATTGAATGAACGTAGTATTGAAATTCAGTTAAGAACGGCTTTTGGTACCGGTGAATTTGAAGAAGTGCATGTGGCATTCGCATCGGATTTTGTCTTGATTCCTGAAAAGTATTTTGAGGAGGAAGGCATGCGCGACCATCTGGAAGTTAGTTTGGGTAAAGGTTATGATGAGGCTTATGCTTTTGAATCGATAGAAGCATCGAATGCCCGTCTTGCCTGGTACGCTCCAACGGAGCAGGTAGAGGCCGTTCGAAATGTTTTTAAAGATGCTTTAATTTCTCAGGCTGCGGTTCCGGTTATTAAGCGGCTCTATAGTGCACCGTTTGTTACCGAGCGTAGTGGAGGTGTAATTGATGCCAATGCTAAAGATGTAGTGTTTTGTCATATCCTGAAAGAGGCTTTTGAATTGTTTTGTCTGAAGGATGGAAAACTGCATTTGGCGAATCGTTTTCCGGTTCGGGGAAATGAAGATCGGTTGTATTTTTTATCGAATGCGGTGCAACAAGTCGGATTAAAATGGTCGGGGCTTGATCTTTATCTTTCTGATGCAACAGGAAGTCAGGGTTTTGCAGCATTTTTGAGCGATCGTTTTAATGTTTCTATTCTCAATTTCGCTCCTGAAACGGCTTCTGAATTAAGTGCGCACTACAATAATTATTTTAATATTCTCGCTTTTGCCGGATGCGTATAATTGGCGGTAAACACAAAGGTTATCGGTTTCATCCACCGAAAAATAATCCTGCAAGACCTACTACAGATATTGCTAAAGAAGGATTGTTTAATATAATAATGAATCAGTTCGATTTCGAAGAGGTTTCTTTTCTGGATTTGTTTGGAGGGACGGGTAGTTTGAGTTATGAATTCGCTTCGCGCGGTTGTAAAGACATTACGAATGTTGAGCGGCATTATCCGAATGTGGCTTTTATTAAAAAGACATCTGCTGATTTGGATTTGGGTATTAAAGCTTTGAAAATGGATGTATTTAAATTCATGAAATCCTGCGACCGGCAGTTTGATCTTATTTTCGCGGGTCCGCCATATCCCTTGAAACGCATTCCTGAAATTCCGGATGTGCTTTTTGAAAATGATTTGTTGGTTTCGGATGGATGGTTTATTCTCGAACATAATCCGGATCATTCTTTTGAAGGAGATGAACGATTGGTGCGGGTGAAGAATTATGGCACTACGATTTTCAGTATTTTTTCTTGTTGAGTTTTATGAGGCGCGCGGTTTTGAGGTGCGAGGTTTTGGTCTTCCTATCTCTAATGAAGAGGTTTTGTTGCGAAGCATCGGGGTGTTTTTGCAAGGTTTTTATTGAGTAGTAAAATCCAAATACCATAGCGTTCGCAAACTAATTTTCAAATTTATACGTATATTATATTGAAATTTACACGTATAATGAACACCAAGTTAACTTTAAGTTTAAGAAAAGACATCATCGAGCGGGCTAAAGCATATGCTAAAGCCAACAATGTTAGTTTATCTTTTTTGATTGAAAATTATCTCAGTAAACTGGTGTATGAGGAGGAGAATGAAGTACAAGAATCTGCAAGTATTGTAGATGAACTCAGCGGTATTTTATCATTAGATAATGACTTTGATCACAAAGCTGCTTTTTCGAAATACCTTGAAGAAAAACATAAATAGTTTTGGATAAGGTTTTTGTAGATACAAATATTATTCTGGATTGGTTGGCTAAGCGAGAACCATTTTTTGAATCAGCCAAAAGTCTATTTATAAAAGGTGAAAACCGTGAGGTGGAGATTTGGATAAGTACCATGAGTTTTATTTCTACCGAGTATTTAATGCGAAAACAAATCGGTAAAGCTGAAGCAAAAAAAGCTTTAGCAGCCATTCGTCTTTTTTGTAATGTTTGTAAAAGTGGTTCTAAAGAAATCGATTTAGCCTTGATTTCATCGATGTCTGATTTTGAAGATGCCTTTCAATATTTCAATGCGGTAAATAATCAATGTGATGTTTTAATTACCAGAAATCCAAAAGACTTTAAAGGAGCGACTATTCCGGTAATGAGCGCTGAAGCTTATTTGAAGTCTTTATAAGAATTTGAATTTCCACTCTTTAATGAAGGCGTGCTGCTGCGAAGCAGCGAGGTGGTTATGCCAGGTTTTTAGTGAATAGCAAAATCCATTTCTTCTCGTAAAAACCTTTCCTTAAATTTCCTTACATTTAAATAAAAATCACATGAAACGAATAGCAGTTTGTCCGGGTTCATTTGATCCGATCACAGTCGGACATGTAGATGTAATTAATCGTAGTATAGATTTGTTTGATGAAGTAATTGTCGCGATTGGTTATAATCGGGAAAAGAAATATTTGTTTCCACTTGAACAACGTATTGAGTTTATCAATAAGATATTCGACGGTGAGCCTAAGGTGCGTACAGATTCTTATCAGGGCTTAACGGTAAATTACTGTAAGGAGGTTGGTGCAAAGTATATGATACGTGGCTTACGTTCATCGGCCGATTTTGAATATGAAAAGGGCATTGCACTTTTAAATCAAAGTATCTCAGATATTGATACCATTTTTGTAATTGCCCGACCTGAATATTCTCATATTTCTTC
>JAHDHT010000312.1 GCA_020631175.1 Chitinophagales bacterium | reverse complement strand
TTGTACTCAATAACGAAAAGAGAATAAGTCAAAATAAAAAAAAGCCCATAACAAAATATAAAGTTCATGTTTTTTATTCGCAAGCTCACAAAACACGTTAACTTGTTCTAATCGTTAAATGCCATTGAAAAGAGTTAAAATATTTCTACAAATAATCAAGCCAGAGAAAAATATATGGATTGGATAGATAATGAAGAAATTATTGAGATATTAAAGAATAGCTCTGAAAATAGACTTTTAAAATTGGGAGATAGAGTTTGTTATTCAGATGACTTTAAATATTGTTTGTTAGTTCGTAATCATGCTTCATGGGAAATTAGTGGAAAAGGATGGAGGAATGCAAATTATTTACCTGAGAATGAAGGTAATGGTAGACTCATTTTAAATTTTTATAATTACAACAAGGAAAAGGATAAAAGCTCATGGTTTAAAATATTTATACCCAAAAAATATGAAAACGTAAGATTGAAAAATTTAGGAAATAAATATAAAATAATAGTCGACAATAAAGAATTGATTGGTGAATTCAAAAATCATTTCAATTTCATGAGAGAATTTATGACAGGATTTGCCGAAAGTGAAGAACTATTGAAAGCAAATTTGAGAAAATAAATACGTCACAAAATAATTGCTAATACTCTTGTTTTGTCGTGCAAGCAAAAAAACCAACCAATAGTGCTCAATTACTTTTTTAGGCAGCATATAATAATGTACGTTTTACATCAGGAAGTTATTTAGTAAAAAATAAAATTGTAGAAGTTTAAAAAAGTGCCAAAGCTTACAGAAATTTGAATTTGTATTTTTCTCTTTCTTTAAAATCATTTAATTAAAACTTGATCAATTCACTAAATGATGAAAACTCTCTTAAAGATATTTCTATCAATAATCTTTTACTACTTTGATCTAAATTAGCACGTCGCAATAATTTTACTTAACTTAAGGATATAAGTTCGCACCCGATGAAAGCTCTTAGCTATATTCTTCTATTCTGTTTTGCTTTTTCTAAAGTTGCAATTGCTCAATATTGTACTTCAAATGATAGATTTACTGAATTAGATTTTTTTCAAGCAAACGAAATATCCTCCTTACAAAATGTAACATTTGCTACTGATGTAACTGATGGACTTGGAAACACACAAGACCTGGATATGGATATTTATTTTCCATCGGCAGCTAGTGAGAACTTGACAGAACGACCTTTTATTTTACTTCTTCACGGTGGAGGTTTTCAATCAGGCAATAAATCTTTAATGACCAATTATTGTACTCAACTTGCACAAAAAGGCTTCGTAGCAGCAACGATGGATTATAGAAAAGGATGGAATACATCTATCCCAACTGATCAGGTAAAAGCTGGTTATCGCGTTCAACAAGATGCAAATGCCGCATTGAGATTTATTGTCGAAAATGCCAATGTGGTTGATATTGATACTTCATGGATTTTTATTGGCGGTCAAAGTGCCGGAGCTATTGCTTCATTTTTTACCTCATATACAGACCAGCAAGAATGGGAACTTGAGTTTCCCGGCATCGAAGCAGAGCTTGGCAGTTTAAATACCTCCGGTAATAATATAACACATTCATTTAGCCTGAAAGGTATTTTTAATAACTGGGGCATGGCCTTGTCAACTTCAATTGATACTCCCGACTTACTTCCAACGATTTCTTTTCATGGCGGTCAAGATTCTACCGTGCCTATCGATAGCAGCATGGTTAATTCTATAGAATTTATCGGGTCAGGAATTGTCCATAATGTATTAGAAACAAATGCTGTCTGTTCTGAAATAACAATTGACTCTTTGGGTGGCCATGGCATTTATACAAACAGTGCCGGTTTACAGTTTAGAATTGAAAGAGCAAGTTGTTTTTTTAAGAGTATTTTTTGTGATAATTGTGCCACAACACTTATGACCCAAGAATTTTCTGCCAATTGTTCTATGGATTCGCTTACGTCACATATAGAAGCCACCCAAAATTCAATTGAATTATTTCCAAATCCAACGCAAAATGAATTTACCGTAACCGGCGATTTGCAAAACTATCAAATTGAAATTCTCAACGCTTCGGGAACATTACTTCAAACGGTGAATAGCACAAATACATCCCACACAATTGATATTTCAGAACTACCTCAAGGTCTATTTTTTATAAAGCTTAGTAATTTGACAAACAACAATTTAGTTTTACAACAAATTATTAAAATGAATTAAAAAATAAAGGGATACTTTTTGGATTTTAAAATAGTTTTGGGTGGCATCTCCGGCTTTCCGTTTGTACGCGCTGCTTTGCCACTTGCTTCAGCTAAGCCTTTTCTAGTCTTCCGCTGTCAGCCTTCGAAAAAGCAAGCTTCAGGATGTGCCAAAACAACGGGTATCACTGCAATCCGGGCCACGAAGATTATTTTTCCAGAAAGTTTTTTATCCAGTTTAAAAGCTTCAATAAGATTTTATAAAAGTACCTTTGCATAATACTAATGAAGAATAACTAAATGAGAATTTTTAAATACATCGTCCTAATAATTCTGACCCTTTTATTATGGACGTGTTTTATTGGCTATGGGTTTATAGATGGATTTCTATTAAAACCGATTACTTCACAAAATACTTCGGAAGCATTTATAGAAGCTGCAAAAGAAAAAATCAATATTGAGTTTGTTGGGAATTTTGCAATGACTTTAATAGAAAATGGGGTAGTCTCAAAAAAATACTTTTATTCTGTTGATAAACCGGTTAATGAAAATACTGTTTTCCCTGTTGCTTCAATTAGTAAATGGCTTACTTCTTTTGGTGTTTTAAAATTAGTAGAGCAAGGTAAATTGGATTTGGATAAACCTGTTGACGATTATCTTACGAGATGGCATTTACCTGAAAGCGAATTTGATAATCGAAAAGTTACTGTTAGAAGATTACTCTCACATTCCTCCGGTTTAATTGACGATCTTGGCTATGGAGGTTTTTCTCCGAATGAAACCGTACAAACTATTGAAGAATCTTTAACAAAAGCATCGGATTCAGATTATTCAGACGGTGTTGCTGTAGTAGGTTTCGAACCAGGCAGTAAGTATATGTATTCAGGTGCCGGTTACACAATTCTACAATTATTAATTGAGGAAATTAGTGGTCAATCATTTCAAGAGTATATGAGGCAGACCGTTTTTGAACCTTTGAAAATGGAAAATTCAACATTCGTACCATCAGAAAAACAAAATATTCAATTAGCACAAATTTTTAAAGAGGATGAAACGACAAGGCAAATGAATAAATTTACAGCTCTTGCTGCGGCATCTTTATATACTTCTACAGCAGATTTATCCAAATTTTTGAAAGCTAATACTTCAAGCAATGCAGTTCTTTCTATGGAAACAATCTTGAGAATGTCTAAACCTGAAACCTTTATAAATGATATTGGGATATATGGACTAGGTCCACACCTTTATAGTCAAAATGATCAAAATTCGAATATTATTGGACATGATGGAAGTGGAAACGACGCAATTAATACAGCAGCAAGAATTGATCTTATGTCAAAAAGTGGAATTATAATTTTGGAAACTGGTAATTCAAGTATTGCATCCAGACTAGCGGATGAATGGATTTTTTGGAAAGCTGGTATAGCTGATTATGTTGTAATGCAACGAAACAAATCATATCTGTTAACTTTATT
>JAHDHT010000311.1 GCA_020631175.1 Chitinophagales bacterium | reverse complement strand
GAATGCTCCAAGAACGAAGTGATTGGCAAAGCATTCTTGGAAGGTGTCCAAGAGCCTCATTGATCTTCCCGAAAAATCATTTTAAACTTAAGTTTACACTTAAACTTTCTAATATTCTTTCAGCTTCTTTTCAATTTCGCTTTTACTTAAATTATACTCTTCAAAATAGTTTTTGCTATGCCCCCTTTGATCATCATTCACTTTGTCAAATGCCATTTTGAAATACTTTTTTGCCATTGCTCTGTTTGATTCATGCTCCTCAATTAAACCTAAATAATAATAGGTATCAGCGAAATCTTCCTCAATTTTAATTTGTTTTTGTAGTTCTTCTTTTGCTTTATCATATTGTTCGTTCTGGTAATAAAGAATTCCAAGAACATAATGATCAAATAATCCTTTAAGGCGCTCTTCCTCTTTATAAAAATTCATTAAGTGTTCTACCCATTCAATTCCTTTATCAGCCCGATCCATTTTCCCATAAGCCATTCCTAAAATTAATCTCATTTCTAAATCGCCTCCGGGTGTTGTAATAAAGGTTTCATCATGTTTTAAATAAAGTAACTCAAGATCTTTAATACAGTACTCATAACTTCTATTTTCAAAATACCAATAGGCCCTGTAAAATAAATAGGTTTTTGGATTAAGGTCTATCGCTTTATTTATTAATTGAAGTCCTTCTGAAAATAAACCTCTTTTAAAAAAGGGTACCGACTTTTGATAATAGGCATAAGCATAATCAGGACCTACTTCAATAGCTTTGTCAAACAATTTTTGCGATTCGTAACTTCCTTGTTTATAGGTGATAGCTTCATAGCTTAATTCACAAGCCTTTCGCTCGCCACTATTTTCATCATAAATTAAACAGTTTCCTTGCGCGCTTAAAAAAGAAACAGCAATTATATTTAAAACAACAGATTTTAGAATTTTACAGTAGTACATGTTCAATTTTTCCGTTTTTGAATTTTAGATTAATATATTTCATATACTCAGTTTCTTGATCGTATCTGTTTGACTTCTTCCAGTTTTTGATTCCTTTTATCACATTTATACAATCGTTCATTAATCTTACTGGAGCATCAGATTTTGTAAAATCAAGATTCATCGATTGAGCTCTGTATCTTCCTGTTTCATTTTTACAGTTGACTAAAAATCGAACCACAACAAATCCCGTGTAGTTTTTATAAGTTGAATTTGATTGAAATTTATTTCTAATTTTTTCAATTAATAATTCATTTCCATCCGGATATAAAAAATTATTCCTTCCGGATCTTACACTTGCTGAATCGCAAATTTCAAAATTTGGATTATCGAGATCGGGGTCAAAGGGGATATAGCTTAGATCATGATTATAAGAAGGCCATAAGGAGACCGTTTCATTTGAACGTTCTTCATTCTTACAGGAAGTGAGTAGCAATAATAAAATTACAATAGATATATATTGAATAGTATGAATCATATACTCTTGTTTCAAAAACAAATGTATTCTATATAGTGCTAATCAACAACTAATCTTTTAGTTGAAAGCTAAAATTAGTAATATTTAACAGGGTGATAAAGGTTATATGTCAATAAGTGAAATGATAATACCACAAATAGCCTTTTTAAATTTGTACAGCTCAAACGCTGGTAGATATAAACTGTTTATATTGCAGATGGATTAAAGATGACATTGGAATTGTCTAAATAAACTAAAAACTAAAAAAGAGCAGTAATTAAATGTGTACTCATGAAAATACGATTAAATATATTTGGCCTAATCATTTTACTTTTTTCATCATGTTCTTTTCCAAGCGTAGAAGAATCCGGATTAAGGTATGTAACCAAACCGGCATTTGAGCTTCCATTAAATATACAATGGGAAAAAATTGGTTTTGCAAAAGAAATCGTGAATATCAAAGAAAAGACGGTAGTGCTAAGCGGAGGTTCTAATCCGGTTCCTATTGAGACATGGGATGAATTTAAAGTAAACTTACCTTGGAAAAAGAATATTGACAGACATTTACTTTTCACAAAAACTAAACTCTTTCGTTCACCAAATGCAAAACCGGATTGCAAAGGAAAAGAGTGTTTAATTGAAAGGGAAATTAAAGGCTATTCGTGGATTGAATTAGCAGATCCAATTGCCATAGATTTTATACCCAAAAAAACAGATACAATGAAGCCGGAGGAAGGACATCTTACCGTTAAAGTAATTAAGAAGTGTCAAATAATTGTATTCGAAGATGAAATATATGAGATGTCGGATAATAAAGGGAATAAATATGTGATGCATGCAACAGAAACAGGAACACCAAATCTTGACGTTAAATTACCAGAAGGTTATTTTATTAAAAAGGTAGTACTTGATGAACCCTTAATCATTGTTCCTTTTGGAGATACAGGAGATTGTTACCTGAATATAGCAGGAGACCATTTAGGACAAGGTTATCATCAATATAAATATGGATCAGAATATTATCCGAATTAAAATAAATACCAACTAAAACGTCGTCCGTCCTTTTTTCAAGGGAGGGTTAATTTTGTCGAAGAGGCTTATCGTTAGCATACCAAAAAATCCTTCGTACAAGGAAGGATAGAATGCTCCAAGAGCCGCAGGCGATTGGCGAAGCATTCTTGGAAGGTGTCCAAGAACCTCATTAATCATCCCGAAAAATCATTTTAAACTTAAACTTAAGTTTACACTTAAACTTTAAATATTTCAGTTCCCACCCAAATCACTGCTTAATAATTTTCTTCAAACCAAGCTGCTCATTATCCTCATTGCAAATATCAATAAATAAAAGTCGCTAGTTGTGTTGATCCACTTGCGGATTGCTCAGAATTGCCATTCAAAGTTCCTTCAACCTGAACATCCGGAGAAGGACCGGTACCGACAATGGCCACCTGAAAAAATACCGGTCGCTCTCCAATGGTAAAAAGTAATGGATGACCTATAGCATGACGGTGTGTCTGTGATAAGAAGATATCATCAATAATAGCTGAAGCATTCGTAGCTCCCGTGCATTGCCCTGGTCGTCCGGTTCTGCATAAACATACTCCATAAAATTGTAGGAAGCCGGAAGCGCCGGGTTGGTATTGGCCTGTATCGTTCCCTGACTTGATCCACTGCCAAAACCTCCTCTCATCTGCAGATCATAAAAGCCATCGGCTCTTTCATAAGATAAATGCCTGCAAAATTCTCCCTTGCAAGATTGACCAAAAATGCCTTGGCTGCTAAATGAAAGCAATAGAGTAATTAATGTAAATTTTAAACTGAATATTTAAATGAATTATACGGGTATAATGATTAAAGCATAAGAAGCATTAAACTAATCATTTTAAACGGCTCAAACTGAATACATGTTCTACTTTTTGGAAGCAAATTTGGCAATGTCTATTCCTTATGGCAATAATTAATTGGCTGCCTGCTAAAGCACCGCGCTTTACGTTGCAATCTTTTTTATCAAATGTTATGGCTAATAGCCGCAAAATGAGCTTCCTCCGGTCGCTATTTTTCAGCTTTATCCATTAGCATTTGCTTAAGAAAGTATTACCACTTCAATCACTGGCAGGGCTGGGGTGGTTTTTATTAAGCTTTATTTTAGTAATTAGCATAGCACCGCTATGGTGATTTTGAAGACAGCAGTGAAACGTTTGATTTTGAAGCTATTGTTGCTTGTAATAGATTTCT
>JAHDHT010000310.1 GCA_020631175.1 Chitinophagales bacterium | reverse complement strand
TGACTCAACAGTAATATAAAGGCAACTAATAAACTACTCATTAAAAAGAAGTATTTAAGTGTATTCATTTCAAACGTAAAAATAAATGAATTGAATAATTTATAACGACACCAGGCTTATTCTTCTTCCTGCTTGTAATCTTTATTTTGTACAAATTCAATAGAGGCAGAGTTTATACAATAACGTAATCGGGTAGAAGTGGGCCCATCATTAAAAACATGCCCAAGATGTCCGCCACATTTTTTGCAATGAACTTCCGTACGAATCATTCCGAAACTGAAATCCTTTTCTTCCTCGACTACATCAGTTGATTTAGCCTTGTCAAAACTTGGCCAACCACAATGTGCTTCAAATTTAGCTCTGCTTTCAAACAAAGGTTCACCACATCCAGCACATATATATATACCATCTTCGAAATGATCCCAGTATTTACCTGTGAATGCACGTTCAGTTCCTTTTTTACGAAGAACATGATACTGCATATCATCCAGTTCTTCTTTCCACTCTTTTTCTGATTTATTGACCTTATCCATTAACCTTTATAAAGGAGTTGAAGGCAAAATGGTTCTCTTTTGCTTTGTATTGCTAAAGATGCGTCTTATTTCTTCTCGGCAGGCTTATTTTTGTTAGCCTTTTTTGGTCTTGATTTACCGAAACTTCCTTTAGTAATCTTTCCTTTTTTGGTTCTACGATCTCCTCGTCCCATGTATTATAAAGTTTAGATGGCAAAGATATAAAAGTTAAAGGTTTATGCACTGTGGAAAGACATCAAAAGAACTAAACTTTTTTGTGAACAAGATTGTATTCTTAATGTTGACTTTTTTGTATAAAAAGCGATAAATTTGCACCCGATTAGAAATAATCAAGGAGTGAAACGAATAATAAACTGAATAACAACTAATTATACATGAGCGATTTTCAAAAGACGATTGATGAAGTAACCCAGAGCGAGTATAAATACGGTTTTACGACCGATATTGAAATGGAACTGGCTCCAAAAGGCCTGAATGAAGACATCATTCGGTTGATTTCAGCTAAAAAAGAGGAACCAGAATGGTTACTTGAATGGCGTTTGAAAGCATTTGAACAATGGAAGAAAATGACTGAGCCGGAATGGGCTTATGTTCAATATCCGAAGATTGATTTTCAGGATATACATTATTATGCTGCTCCAAAAGAAACTAAGAAGTACAAATCTTTGGATGAAGTTGACCCGGAATTGTTAAAAACCTTCGAAAAGCTTGGTATTTCACTGAACGAGCAAAAGAGACTAACCGGAGTTGCTGTTGATGCAGTAATCGATTCGGTTTCTGTTAAAACTACTTTTACCGAAGAATTGAACAAGAAAGGCATCATTTTCATGTCGTTTTCAGAAGCTGTACAAGAGCATCCGGACTTAATCAGAAAGTATATTGGATCTGTAGTTCCAATGACGGATAATTTCTATGCAGCCCTCAATTCGGCTGTTTTCACAGATGGATCATTCTGTTATATTCCAAAGGGGGTCAGATGTCCGATGGAGCTAAGTACTTATTTTAGAATAAATGCCGCCAATACAGGTCAATTTGAAAGAACATTAATTGTAGCCGATGAAGGAAGTTATGTGAGTTATCTGGAAGGATGTACTGCTCCTCAGCGAGATGAAAATCAATTACATGCGGCTGTTGTTGAAATTTATGCACATAAAGATGCAGAAGTTAAATATAGCACAGTTCAAAACTGGTATCCGGGCGATCCGGAAACGGGCAAAGGCGGAATCTATAATTTTGTAACGAAAAGAGGTATTTGTGACGGTGATCGGTCTAAGATCAGCTGGACACAAGTGGAAACCGGATCTGCAGTTACCTGGAAATATCCTTCTGTTATTTTAAAAGGAGATGATTCAATTGGTGAATTCTATTCAGTTGCTGTAACTAATAATCACCAGCAAGCGGATACCGGAACAAAAATGATTCACTTAGGCAAAAACACAAAGTCAAGAATCATTTCAAAAGGTATTTCGGCAGGTCAGAGTAATAACTCTTACAGGGGTTTAGTTCAGGTCGCTAAAAAGGCAGATAACGCATACAATTTCAGTCAATGTGATTCAATATTAATTGGAGATAAATGTGGCGCACATACTTTCCCTTACATAGAAAGTGCAAATGCGAGTGCACAGGTTGAACATGAAGCAACCACCAGTAAAATTGGAGAAGATATTTTATTCTATTGCAATCAAAGAGGTATTGATACAGAAAAAGCTACTGAATTAATTATTAATGGATTTGCAAAAGAAGTTTTAAATGAGCTTCCGATGGAGTTTGCTGTTGAAGCTCAGAAATTATTGGCGATAAGCCTGGAAGGAAGTGTTGGATAAAAAAATAAAAATTTAAAATATATCATGTTAAGTATTAAAAATTTAAAAGCTCAGATTGAAGAGTCGGGTATTGAAATTCTGAAAGGGATCAATCTTGAAGTAAAACCGGGAGAGGTACATGCAATAATGGGTCCGAACGGTTCGGGTAAGAGTACTTTAGCATCTGTTCTTGCCGGTCGTGAAGATTATGAAGTAACAGATGGTTCGGCTTTATTGGACGGTGAAGATTTGTTAGATCTTGATCCGGAAGAAAGAGCATGGGCAGGTTTGTTTTTAGCATTTCAATATCCGGTAGAAATTCCGGGCGTTAGTATTGCGAATTTCATAAAGACTGCAGTAAATGCAAAAAGAGAGCATTTAGGTCAAGACCCGATGAATGCAAAGGACTTCTTAAAAACGATGAGAGCAAAAATGGAAATGCTTGAAATCAATCCGAAGTTTATGCAGCGTTATGTTAACGATGGTTTTTCGGGAGGAGAAAAGAAAAGAAATGAAATTCTTCAGATGGCAATGCTTGAGCCAAAACTATCTATTCTTGATGAAACAGATTCAGGTTTAGATATCGATGCTTTGAAAATTGTTGCAAATGGTGTTAATGCTTTGAAGGGTACTGATAATTCTATGATTGTAATTACGCATTATCAGCGTTTATTAAATTATATAGTTCCTGATCATGTTCACATATTATATCAGGGTAGAATTGTAAAATCAGGTTCGAAAGAATTAGCAAAAGAATTAGAAGCTAAAGGATACGACTGGATTAAAGAAGAGGTTGCTCTTCAGGAAACCAACGCATAGTAAATATGGAAATGAAGGAAAAGTTAATTCAGGAATTTAAACTGTTCGAAGCCGCTTTAAACGGACAATCGAAAAGTGAAATTCATCAGGTTCGACGCGAAGCAATTCAGCAATTCGAAAAATCCGGTTTCCCAACCGTGAAAAATGAAGATTGGAAATACAGTAATGTAAAACCAATTTTAAAAGATGAGTATAAGCAAATCATTATTAATGAAGATAAAATTGATGATGAAGTTTACAAGTCATTTGAAATACCTTTTGAAAAACATAATCGATTGGTTTTTGTAAACGGTCGATTTATTGAGAAGCTTTCAAATATTATTGATGAGACAGACGGTCTGGTTATAGGTAGTTTTGCTAAAGCCAATACATTTTCTCCACAATTAATTAAAAATCACTTTGCTAAATATGCAAATGTTGAAAATGAAGCTTTCGTAGCATTAAATACGGCTTTCGCTCAGGATGGATTATTTGTGCATGTTCCCGATAGAGTAGTGGTTGAACATCCGATTTATGTTATACATATTTCAGACAATTCATT
>JAHDHT010000309.1 GCA_020631175.1 Chitinophagales bacterium | reverse complement strand
GGAACAGCTTCACCAAACCAAACGATATTTGGTCTTAATTGGCTACCCAATTCACATTGATCGCCCATTTGAATATCCTGATATTCTATATCATAAACCAGTCGATCATCTTCAGAAGATTTAACCTGAGTTAATTGTCCGTGCAAATGAAGAATATTTTGAGAACCTGCTCTTTCGTGCAAGTCATCGACATTTTGTGTTATTACATCCACCCGAAAGCCTTCTTCCTGTTCAAACTGAGCAATGGCTATATGCGCAGCGTTCGGTTCAACAGTTGCCAGTTGAGCTCTGCGCTGATTGTAAAATTCTAAAACCAGTTCAGGATTTTTTGCCCATCCTTCCGGACTCGCAACTTCCATAACATCGTGTCCTTCCCATAAACCATCGGCATCTCTGAAAGTTTTTATTCCACTTTCTGCGCTAATGCCTGCTCCGGTTAAAACGACTATTTTCTTATTCATTTTTTTGTTTTAAGGGTTAAATGTTTTTTCTAAAGCAGTACCAATATTGTCACAAATATCGGATGCCATTAATCCATAGCTTCCAGTTTTTGCAATTGCTAAATCGCCTGCTTTACCATGAATATAAACTCCAATCAGGCTTGCCTGAAAGGAGGTATATCCTTGTGCGATTAAGCCTGTTATTAATCCGGTTAAAACATCGCCACTACCTGCCGTAGCCATACCGTTATTTCCGGTTGAGTTAAAATGGACTTTATCACTTTCATAACTCGCTATTGCTGTGTTCGCTCCTTTTAGAATAATGGTACATTTTAATGCTTTAGCTTTTGTTTTTAAAACTTCAATTCGATCAAAATTGTTTTCAGTTTTACCAAACAAGCGTTCAAATTCTTTTGGGTGCGGACAAAGAACAGCACCTTCACATAATGAAAGCAGCTCTTGTTTAGTTCCCAATATATTCAAGGCATCGGCATCAATAACTATAGATTGTTCTTTCTTTAAATAATCTTCTAATGCCTGCGCAGTCGCTTCATCCATCCCGATACCCGGGCCTATTCCAATAGCTTTATATTTTGAAGTATCGTTAATACTTGTTCCAATTAAATTATCTAACTGATCCTGATAAGTCATGGCTTCCCATAAGGCAGTTTGAAAAATGTTATTTGCATGTGCCGGGATATGTGCTGTAACTAAACCGGCTCCGGATTTAAGTACTGCTTTTGAACATAAAAGAGCAGCTCCCATACTTCCTTTTTTACCGGCAACAACAAGCGCATGACCATAACTTCCCTTATGATCAAATTTATTTCTATCAATTTTTAATTTTCGGATGGATGTTAAATCTATTTGCCGAAATTTAATTTCATTTTCTTCAACAGCATCTTTGGAAAGACCAATCGGCACGATATGAATTTTTCCTGTATACTGTTCATTTTCCGGCATCATAAATGCAAGCTTTGGATATTCGAAACTAATCGTATGATTCGCTCTAATAGTTATTCCTTCCGAATGACGGTCGGCATATAGACCTGAAGGTATGTCAACTGAAACTACCGTATTTTTATGAGCATTAATCTCCTCAATTGCCTTTTTGTAAATACCTGAAACAGGTCGGTTTAAACCTATGCCGAATAAAGCATCAATTATGATTGTTCTTTCATCGGTTTGATCTTCGTTTAATGAAAGTTTTGTAAGCCGTTGATAATTTAATTTAAAGTCGTCACTACCTTTTTCAGGATCGCCAATAATTTTAACAATCGGTTTATATTCAAGTCGATGAAGCAATCGAGCGATGACTAATCCATCCCCTCCATTATTTCCGGTACCACAGATAATTTGAACTTTACATTTATTTGGAAACAGGCTAGTGAAGCAATTGACAAATGCCTGTGCCGCACGTTCCATTAATTGATCAGAACTAATTTGTTGTTCTTTAATGCTTTTCTGATCGGCAATTTTTATTTGATCTGCAGAAAGGATGTACATCAGATCAATCGTTTTATCACACGAAGTTTGTGTGAATATTTTTTTATATCCAGATTATAAATTCCGTAATGATCAAAATGATCTATTCTTACTTTACCGGAAGCATGTATGATTTTATCATTTTCAATAATTAAACCGACATGAGTAATATTACCTTCTTCATTATCGAAAAAAGCTAAGTCTCCTGCTTTTGCTTCAGCAGATAGATGCACTACCTGACCTACAGATGCTTGCTGACTTGCATCTCTGGGAAGATATTTATTGAAACAAAGAAAAATGTTTTGAATAAACCCGGAACAATCAATTCCAAGAGGTGATCTTCCTCCCCATTGATAAGGTGCATTTAAATAGCGCATGGCCGCTTTAATGAGCACTTTCACTTTAATAGGATCTTCATTCATTTCCACAGCCTGCCCGTTATAGGTCCACCGTTCTTTTCTGAATTTCAATTGTAATCCATCATAATTAAACAAACGGCTTCCTAAAGTAATTGGGATATGTTCATTTTTACCGGCAAGAGGATAAACCAATTCGATTGTTCTCCAGCAGTTGGCTTCATTGATCGCTTTAGATTCTTCCTGAGAAATTTCTTTGTGCTGTTTGGCACTTATCCATCCGCTGTATTGATCATGGTCGATAATAATTTCAATCCATTTCTTTTTCTTAGTCAATACACGATATGTTTCACCAAACAATAGCTGGGTGGTTTGCTCGGCGAGATCACTAGGGTTATCTCTTACAGGAATAATACTTAGAAATGCGATACCATAACTCATTGCTAACGAAAGTACAATTTATCAGGCAAATTTGTGTGGACGGATTCCACAGTTCGGATGTTACTTTTTCTTTGACATATCACTATCCTGAACATCTCTGAATAAGCGATTGATATTACCTTCATAAGACCTCAACTGAGCGATTAATTTACGTATCTCGGTATCTTTAGAGCTCATCTTAGTTTCCAGGGTTTCAATTTCGTTCTTCATTTCTTTGATAACGATTCGTTGTTTGGTGATTTCATCATCTAATTCAGTTTTTAGATCAAGCATCCTTCCAATTTCATTTTGTTGCTCTTGATTGATTCCTAGCAGATTATTAATTTTCAGCTTATAACGATCAATATCTGACTGATATTCAGCCATTCGATGTTTCAGCTTGTTGTTTTTCGATTTGTAGAAAATCCATGCCGTCAGATAAGCAATCAGCGAACCGATCACCAATAGGAATAGTATTTCTATGGCAGCACCTAATTTTCCAAGACTATCTAAAAATTCGAACATTATAGTTTCTAGTTTATATTTATTTCAACTCTTCGATTTTGACTTCTTCCATTTACCGTTCTATTGTCGGCAATCGGATTTGCTTCACCTTCAGAGCTTAATTCCATTTGTTCTTCTCTGATACCAATTTCAATGAGTTTTTTCTTCATCGTTTCAGCTCTTTCTTTACCTAAATTCAGGTTGATTTGCTCCGAGCCTACGTTATCAGTATGTCCTATTAATTGTGCTTTCGCATCCTTGTTTTGATCTAAATAGATTTTAACCTCTTTAAAATACTGAATTAAAGCTGAATCTAAAACGATCCGATTGCTTCCGGTAGCGAAATACAATTTAACAAACTTATTTTTTAGTTGAGCAATGGCACTACTGTCGATTTCGAAACTCATATCAACCATTCCGGCCAGTTTATCATAATTTCTTGCATCTGGTAAAGAGCCGGTTTCTCCTGCAATGATGATTTTATTCGAATCTACATTCTGACTCAT
>JAHDHT010000308.1 GCA_020631175.1 Chitinophagales bacterium | reverse complement strand
ATCAATTAATGACTTTCGGACCTTATAATGCTGGTGATAGCTTTGAATTAGAGGTAACAGATAATACAGGTTGTACCACTTATTTCGAAACAAGTGGTGTCGATTGTATAACTGATGAAGAGGAAGAGATTCAGGAACCGATTTATGAAGATGATAATGTCTTTACGATTACTCCGAATCCGGTAAGAGATGTTGTTACCGTTATTTGCGATAATTGTTCTGAGAAATTAAATAATGTAACGGTCTTTAATGCAGCCGGGCAATTAATGATTTCTAAATTACCTATTGATATTGTTCAAAATGAAACACAATTAGATTTCAGTGAATTTGCAAAAGGTGTGTATGTAATCATATTCACATATGGCGATGAAATTGAATATCTGAAAGTCGTTAAAAAATAATTTTCAACAACCACCAATCCCGGGGCCGAAAGGCTTCGGGATTTTTTTGTTAAAGTTGTTTGGTTTGAGTGCTCAGTTTTCAGTCCTCAGTTGAGAGTTATTTGTTTTAATAAATAAAAATCTTTTGACAAGAAATCATCCCTGTAAGGGAGAACGCATTTGGCGAAGAGTGCGCAGCGCTACCTGTCTTGAGCTTGTTGAAAGATCGAACAATTGCTGGAGTGTGCTAAGTCGAAGCACGCGTAGCGCGAATACATTCTTAATTTCGACTTTTATTCAAACAAATAATCTGCTTTTCATCTATTAAATTCAAGAAGTAATCGAAGTGTTCTTTGCCCATGATTTCCAAGCAAATTATATCAAATAATGTTTGGTTCTCAAAATAAAGGTAAATATGATCTTTATTTCTTTCGTAAGCTTTTATTAGTTCCCAATTAATTGATCTATTTGAATTTATTGATTCGTATTTAATTTCATTTTCATCAAAAATAAAGTAATAATTTCGTTCATTTTCAATATCATAAGACTCTAATTCTTTAAAGTGTTTTTTCTTTTGAAATTCAAAATAGAAGTAATAATAAGTATAGTTAATTATAATAATAAGAGCCATTATTATTCCTATTCCCTGGATATACTCATTTTTAAAAAACGATCCTAAGCCTATAAATAAAACAGTGATTAGAATTACCCATAAAACAGGGAACTTCTTAAAAGTCTTTAATTTATAATAATCGAAATATTCAGCGAAAATTTTCTTTGAACGCTCAAGGTCGAAACAGACTTCGATTTTCGGCATAAATTACTAAGGTTTTATTCTTAAAATACTATTTTCCTTTTTCAAAAATAACTTCACCGCTCATCTCTTCCGGAATATCAATTCCCATCATACTTAAGATACTTGGAGCGAGATCTCCCAACTTACCATCATCTTTTATTGAATAATGTTCATTTACTACAATAACAGGAACCGGATTAACCGTATGAGCTGTGTGAGGACTTCCATCTTCATTTATCATAAAATCGGCATTGCCGTGATCAGCAATAATAATTGGAATGTAGTTATTTTCTAAAGCGAATGGAATTATCTCAGCAACACATTGGTCGACCGTTTCTGCTGCTTTTTTACCGGCTTCAAATATACCTGTATGTCCGACCATATCCGTATTCGCAAAATTTAAAACTACAAAATCATCAGGCTGATCTTTTAAGTGTTTTAAAACTTTATCCTTCAATTCGTAGGCACTCATTTCAGGTTGCAGATCATAGGTAGCGACTTTAGGTGAATTCACCAGTATTCTTGATTCACCTTGAAAAGCTTCTTCCTTTCCACCCGAAAAGAAAAAAGTAACATGCGGATATTTTTCAGTTTCAGCCGCTCTTAATTGAGTTTTACCTGAAGCAGCTATCATTTCGCCTAAAGTATTTTTTAAATCATCCTTTTTTAAAACAACATGAACACCTTGAAAAGATGAATCGTATTCCGTCATTGTATAATAATTCAAATCTAATTTCCGCATAGAGTGATCAGGCATATCTTCTTGTGTTAAGACCTGTGTAATTTGTCTGCATCGATCAGTTCTGAAATTGAAACAGAAAACAAAATCACCTTCATTAAGACAGCCTTTAGCCTTACCGTTTTCATCGGTAATCACAATGGGTTTTATAAACTCATCTGTTACACCTTCATTGTAAGTATGTTCAATAGCTTTTACAGCATCCTGTGCTTCACTTCCGGTTCCGTGAACAATAGCATCGTAAGCCAGTTTAATTCTTTCCCAGCGTTGATCTCTGTCCATCCCATAATATCGGCCGCCAATAGAAGCAATAACTGCAGCAGGGTAATCTTTGATGAACGTTTCAATCTGACTCACATAAGTAATTCCATTATTCGGATCTGTATCTCTTCCATCCGTAAAAATATGAATGCATATTTTTGAAACCCCTTTATCTGCCAGTAATTTTATAGATGCTTTTAAATGATTGATATGCGAATGAATTCCACCATCACTTAGAAGACCCATTAAATGAAAGGTTTTATCAGAAGCCACAGCTTTATCTGCAGCATCAACCAATACTTCATTTTGATAAAAGCTTTCATCTTCCACCATCATATTAATACGGGTTAATTCCTGAAAGACTATTCTTCCGGCACCAATATTCATATGACCCACTTCTGAGTTTCCCATCTGACCTTTTGGTAAACCTACATCCCGACCGTATGTTATCAATGTATTGTTCGGGTACTTCGATTTAAGACCATCGAAACAAGGTGTATCGGCCTGAAGAATAGCATCCGATTCCGGAACCGAACCATAGCCCCATCCATCCAAAATTAACAGCATCACTTTATTCATGCTGCTAAAATAATATCTTTTCTTTAGGGGCGAATTAATTCGCCCCTACAAGGAACAAAAATATTTATTTTGTAAAAGTGATATTATTCACTCTTTCAAAGATCAAACAACTATAGTAAGTTAAAAATCTGCCCTCAATGCAACACCGAAATTTCGACCCGGTCCGCTGATGCCGGAAGCAAAAGGCTTGTAGTGTATATCTAAGATATTATCTATTCCCGCAGAAATATGCAAGAGATCGCTAATCTGATAACCGGCTTTAAAATTAACGATAGCCCAGGATGGAGTTCCATCAACCGTTGCTTCACTCTCTTTATCTTCACCGAAAGGAGAGTAGTCATCAATACGTTTCCAGCCATTGTATATCGTAAATAAATCTGCCGACAAGCCTGAAGAAACGTTATTAAAGCGAACACCCGCTCTACCATACTGAGGTGGAATATGACCTAAAGGAACAGCTTCCGTTAAATCTCTTCCAAAAACAAAATTATGATTAAAGTAAGGTTCAAAATGCTGACCTATTTGAAATCTTAATCCACCCGAAATACCCATTACTGTCGCTTCACCTGCATTGGTATTTGCGAAAACAGCACCCGGCTCTCCTTCAAAAGTGATGCTATCCATCCCATTTAAAATATATGGCCGTCGAACAATAGCATTAAATATATAATTATAAAAAGCGCTCAATTCAATTTGAGCACGATCTGCAATGGAGTGATCTATTTCAAAATCGGTATTGATTACATATTCAGGGCGAACATTAAAATTCGGAACAACGATCTGACCCGGCTGAGGATCGAAGAACTTTCCACTATCATCAATATTCGGCGCACGGAAACCGGTTCCTGCATTAAATTTCAATCGGGTGTCTTTTGTTAAAACATAATTCAATCCTAATCCGCCGGTTAATGCTGCAAAGTTTCCATTAAAAGAACGGACAGGTAATTCAGTAATTTCATTCGTA
>JAHDHT010000044.1:21284-22659 GCA_020631175.1 Chitinophagales bacterium | reverse complement strand
CCCTGAAGATTCCAAAGCTCTAAACCAAAAGGCTGCTCGCTTTGAATTATTAAGCTTCCATTCTCTAAGACCCAGTTAAATCCTTCCGAGATTTCATCCACCCCAACAAAAGAATCTAAAAACAAATTATAATCTAAAAGGCACCCATTATCATCTTCTAATATAACAGAATAAGTTATTGGCTGTAATCCCGGAATTTCTTGTCCGCTCACTATCGGACCATTATAAAATTCATAATCATCAATTAAAAGTAAATTATAAGGTGGTGTACCTCCGCTTAATATTTCGACAGTTAATTCAATTGGATCAGCAGGTTCGAATAAAGAAGTAATTTCAAATTCAAGCATTAATTCATCAGGACTTTCAATTTCGACTGAAACATCTTTCCTGCAGTTTTTTGCATCCTTAACAGTAACGGTGTAGGTTCCGGCTGAAAGGTTTTCAAAGAATGTATCACTTTGCCAGGTGATACCATCATCGATTGAATATAAAATCGGTTCCCGAGCATTTTCAACGACAACATCAATTCTTCCATCCGAATCATCAAAGCAGTTTAAAGGTTCGGAAGAAGTAGCAACAAGCATTTGATCGCAACCTAACAATGTGTAAGATGTAATTACTTCATTATTTATATCAATCAATTCCATACTCAATGAATCATCACTGAAAGCCGTAACTTTTCCAAAAACATTTTCACCATTTGTATTATTAACGCCTTGCCCTCCTTCCGACCAGGCAGGGAAACCACTTGCATTCATTATTCCGGCAAGATTACTATTATCCTGACTTAAACAAGCCGCCATTAATTCAGGGAAACCGGCCCATACCCCATCGTCTATTGCGCCGGTATGAGAATCACCGCTTATACCGATAACGTTACCGATACAATTATCTTCCAAAAAATTAAACAGAGTTTCCTGGTCTTCCGGAAAGCCGATCCACGAATCTACAATTGCTAAACTGGCTTCCAGAGCAATATTTGAAAGCGGGCTTCCGCTGTTAGCAAGATTTAATAAACTATCGAGATATAATTCATAACGTTGATTAAAGACAGTACCACTGCATAAAACCTTCCATTCGGCACTTGAATTCTCTAAACCATCCAAAAGCCAATCCATTTGTTCTTCCCCTAAAATAGTATGACCGGCAGGTGGATCGTATGTCCAATCTCCATTTACCTGAATTAATCCTTCCAGATTTGGCGAACGACTGCTTCGGTTATCTAAAAAGAAAAATTCAATATTGCCGTATGTGAAATTATGATACAGACCTTCGTCTGTATCTTCTAAAGTGTAGGATGGAAACAAATTTACATATCCATTTATAGAGTTCGAACGACATTCAGGATCAAAAGGAATATCCTGAAAAACCGGAG
>JAHDHT010000044.1:20044-21184 GCA_020631175.1 Chitinophagales bacterium | reverse complement strand
TATCTGGGCCTGATCTGTTCTGATTCTATAATAATAGGTAGTATTGGCGATCAAACCCGTTAGGCTTATGATGGATGTAAAATCATTAGAAGGGTAGCATTCAAAAACAACTTCCTGAATAGAAGTAAAGTCAACAGTCTCACTATACTGTAATGTAAATGTTGCTGCTTCATTTGCACGCACATAAATTCTTGCCTGATCTGCAGTTAATCCACCGACAAAAGGGCCATGCGTAACAAACTGCCCGCTGATATTTAAGGAAAGACAGAGTAATATAAGAGAGAATAACTGTTTCATAGGTTCAAATTAATTCTTCAAATTACAAAATCTCCATAAAGTTGTTTAATTATGCAAAGCAATGGAGTTTACAAATCAGGAATCAGTTGTTTATTTAAAGAATGTATCTGTTTTTCAAGGAGATACTTTGGTTTTAAGTAAAGTTAATCTCGATATCAAACCCGGCGAATTTGTTTATCTGATTGGAAAAACCGGAACCGGTAAAAGTAGCCTGATGAAATGCTTATACGGGGATTTAAATCTGGAGGAAGGAGATGGAAGAGTTGTTGGTTATGATTTAACGAAATTACACTGGAAGGAAGTGCCGTATTTACGCCGTAAATTGGGAATCGTATTTCAGGATTTTCAGTTGTTAACAGATCGAACGGTTTTAGATAATTTATTATTCACCATGGAAGCTACCGGATGGAAGGATAAAAAGAAAATGACCGACCGTGCTGAAGAAGTATTAACGCAAGTAGGTATTAAAACGAAAGGCTTCCGAATGCCACATGAAATTTCCGGTGGTGAACAGCAAAGGGTAGTTATAGCAAGAGCACTATTAAACAGCCCTGAATTGATTTTAGCCGATGAACCAACAGGAAATTTAGATCCTGAAACTTCTGATGATATCATGCGCTTGTTGACAAAATTAAGTCGTGAAACGCAAACAGCAATGATCATTGCAACGCACGATTACTATACGCTTGAAAAATTTCCGGGTCGCTTATTGAAATGTCAAAATCGAACGATTGTCGATGAAGATAATATTTCGGTTGGGGATGGGCCGTTTTAGTAGCACGGTATTTTAGTAGCACGGTATTTTAGTAGCACGGTATTTTGTAGCATGGTACTTTGTAGCAT
>JAHDHT010000044.1:15163-19944 GCA_020631175.1 Chitinophagales bacterium | reverse complement strand
GATCGAATTCAACAAAGATTCAACTGCCTGAATATTTTCATTCACTGATAAATTACCCTGATACAAAAAATAGTTTTTCATATCTGAATTTTTAATCAACTTTTGATCATGATAAACAGGCAATAAATAAACATTATCAAAGCTTTCCTTTAAATAAGTAGTCTCTGCAGGAGAGATCGCATATATAAATTGTGCATGTTTTAATTGTTTTTCAAATTTTCTTAGCTTAAAAGACTCTTGCTGGAAATATATTTTTTTTGAAGTCTTCTCTTCATTTTCTGACAAATGCTTATAATACTTCCATTCAATATTATGCATTCGAACTGCTTTGGTTCTATTCTTTAAAGAAGGATGATTCAAAAAAGCGCACGTATGTAAGCCTTCAAACAATATTGGCGCGTCATTACCATTTAATGCCGAGAGCAATGCTTCATCTTTCCTGGTGTGAACAATAAACGGAGCTGTAGAAAATAAATCAATTATTTTTTTCGCTCTGGGATAATAACTAACTTTTTCACAAAAGTCTTTTAAATAATTACTGGGACCTCTTCCATATTCGAAACAATGTAAATGAATGCGTATTCCTTTTTCATATAGATATTTCAATTTATAATACACATCTATCACACCTCCATAATCAGGAGGATATGGAACATCAAATGAAACGATATGTAAATTTTTACTCAACAATAGAATCGTAAAATTTTAAAAGTTTAGATTTTTCGTTATTCCAGTTATAAACCTTTTTTGCAGCAATACAGTTTTCCTGAAGTCTTTGATATTTCCCCTTTTCTTCAATTAAATTATTGATCGCATCTGCAATTTTTGTTGGAGCTAAAGAATCTATTAAAACAGCAATTTCAAATTCACTGTTTATTAATCGATATTCGGGATAGTTCATACTAATCTGCGGAATTTCATTATGCATATAATCAAAGAATTTATTTGCTAATGAAAAATAATAATTCAAACTTTTTGCAGATAATAAATTTGCGCCGATAAATGCCTTTTCAGATACTTGCTTTAATTTATCCGGTAATAAATATCCCAAAAATTGAACCTTATGAGCCACTCCAAATTTAGACGGTAATGCTTTTAAATCTTTTTCAATTTCACCAGTTCCCGCAATCTTTAAGTCCATGTCAATCCATTGCATAGCTTCAATTAATTGTTCTATTCCCCTACCCTCATTCAAGGCACCTTGATATAAAATAAATGGTTGGAAATGATCTCTCTTTTCAGAACGCTCTGCTTCGACCGGACAGTTTCGAATGACTTCAAAATCAACTTCATATTCTGACTTATAATAGTCAGCAATAATTTGATTCACAGTATACGCATATTTCACCTTTGGATAAATCCACTTTTCAAGAAACGTCCAAATACGTTTTGTAAAAGGTCGATCCTGAATTTCCGGTAGTCCGAGATACAATTCATGAGCATCTAAAACCAGCGTTTTTTTCTTTTGAGAAGAGGCCAGATAATGTGCTAAAACAGTATCTAAATCAATCGCTGAATAAATGTCATAGTCGTTTCTTAGGAAATGAAAATACAAACGTAAATTATACTCGAGATAAAAAAACTTGCCCTTTAAAAACTTTAAATAAAATCGTTTTTGATGATAAGGCTGATTAGAAAGTTTTACTGATTTCTTTTTTACAAAACCAATTAATGTAATTTGATATCCAGCTTCATGCAATGCATTACAAATTCGTTGCATTCTCTGATCATGATTCAGATCATTAGTTACGGAAAAAACAATATGTGGTTTTTTAGAAGGCATTAATTATTTATGGTAAATTTTTGATCTTCTCCTCTATTTATTTCTTTATGTTGATGCATCCATTCAATTACTTCAATTATTTTTGATCTTTCAAATGCATCTAAATGCATGATTAATTCTTCCAGTAACAAAGCTTTGTTTTTAAGTAAATTCTTAACATGCATTTGAAGCACATCAAATTGATCATTACTTATCCCTGTTCCGGATCTACTTCGGCAAATATCGCATTTCCCACAATCTTCTCTTAGCTTTTCAGAAAAATATGATAACAAGACTCTGTTTCTGCAAATACTTTCATTATCTACAAATTTCAGCATTGCTGATAAATTATCTTTTCTCACTCCATAAATGAACTCCATTCTTTTTTGATCAAAAGCAAGGTTTAAATTTGGTAACCGTTCGGTTACTAAGGTTATTCTTGGCTTATCGGAAGGAGGTATATAGTCTATTATTTTTTGCTTTCTTAAAAACTTTAAACCTTCAACGAAATTATCTTCCGTCCATCCACATTTCGATGCCATTCGTTTCTCATTAATCGGAACATATTGATCGAAAACGCCTTCTAAGTTTCTAAGAATTGTTTTAATAAATTGCTCATATTTTTTATTCGCAATCTGAAAGCGATACAATTGTGTTTTGTCTGCTTTAAAATATATTCTTCCGGGAATTCTAAATCCGTCACTTAATGAAATATAACCTTCATCATTTAGTAATTTTAAAGCATTGTATGCTTGCCCTGCATTTAATCGATACTGTTTACTAAAGTCAAACAAATCAAAGTCATACGTTTGACCTTTACCCGCACCGATTGCCAGTTTAAAATAATTCCCTAAGGCTATATACACTTCCCTTGCAAAATCAACATTAATTTCAGCAAGGCTTTGCTGCCGTTTTATATTGGTTACATCTACACTATTGTAAATTAAAACCGCAAAGCTTTCTTTTTCGTCTCTGCCTGCCCGACCTGATTCCTGATAAAATGATTCCATACTATCCGGTATATCAAAATGAATTACATTTCTGACATCCGGTTTGTCGATTCCCATTCCAAATGCATTTGTAGACACCATAACGCGGAATGTATTATTCATCCATGCATGCTGCCGGTCATCTTTAACACCTGATTGCAAACCGGCATGATAGAATGAAGCGCTGATTTTATTTTGTATTAAAAAAGTGGCAATCTCTTCTGTTTTTTTTCTGCTTCGAACATATACAATTGCACTTCCTGAAGTTTTATTTAAAACCTCTAATAATTTTTCAAATTTCCGATCGGTTTTACGAATTACATAGGAAATGTTTTTTCTTAAAAAGCTTTTTATAAAAACATTTCTATTCGATTTAAATTCCAGTTTATCCTGAATATCCTGTCTGACCCGTTCTGTTGCCGAAGCAGTCAAGGCTAAGACCGGAACATCTTCATGAAATTTCCTCAATTCAGAAATCAGTGTATAAGCCGGTCTAAAATCATAACCCCATTGCGAAATGCAATGTGCTTCATCAACAGCTATAAGGCTGACCGGCATTTCTTTAAATCGGGTAACAAAAAGATCCGTTTGCAGCCGTTCCGGAGAACAGTATAAAAAGCGTACATCGCCATAAATAGAATTATCCAGAATCATATCCATTTCACGAAAGGGCATTCCGGAATAAACGGCATGCGCTTTTATTCCTTTTTCGTTCAGGCTTTGCACCTGATCTTTCATTAATGCTACTAATGGCGAAATGACAATTCCAATTCCCTGTCCTGCTAAAACAGGTACCTGATAGCAAATCGATTTACCACCACCGGTGGGCATAAGGGCTAAAGTGTCTCTTTTTTCTAAAACAGACAGAATAATATCTTCCTGTAAGGCTCTGAAAGATGCGTAAGACCAATACTGTCTTAATACGTTACGTATATGTTCAGTAGACGCAGAAATATTTAATAAGTGGGTTGATCAAGAATCGGAACATCCGATAAATTCATATCTACAGCGGGTAAATCGATCATATGACATTTCTCACAAAACTTTGGCGTTTCATTCCGGTACCATTGCAATCTAAATTCTTTATAAGCATCAGAATTCAAACATGTCATTAATCCATCTTCGAAAACATTACCGAAATTTAATTCTTTCGGAAATGGTTTAGCACAACAAGGCGTTAAATATCCATCCCAACTAATATAAAAATGGGACCATGGGAAATCACACTTTTGAAAACCTTCTTCCGATTCAAAATCCCAGGTCGTAAATTCTACATTTCCGACTTCTTTTGCTTTTAAATGTGCAGCTTGTAATTCATTGCGAAATGAATCCGATAAAAACAACTTGTAATAATCTATGTTATGTGCTGTAACAGAAGCAACGTTAAACGGAGTTATGTTTAGAAACTTAACGCCTATTTGAGAAGCTACTTCAACGATATCAGCCATTTGATGATAATTCTCTTTTATTGCTACGAAATTGAACATCACATCCGCTCGTCTGCCTTTAGCATTTTCGGTGATCTGTTTTACATTATTAATGAAAAAGGAATAATCCGATTTCAAACGAACGGTTTCATAAATTTCTTCAACACCATCCATTGAAATTTGAATTGTATCTACTTTATCAGAAAGTGCATCAGCAATTTCAACACTTTTTGGCAAATGCGCATTGATACTTATAAAAACGATGATTCCGTCGCTTTTACTTCGGATATAATCAACAGCTTCTTCCAGCTGTTTGTACATCATCGTTTCTCCTAAGCCGGTTAGTCCGATCGAATCTACATATGGATAAGCTTCATCAACTACTTTCTTCAAATTATCAATATCCATAAAGCCTTTGGCCATTTGATGTCCGAAAAGATATTCACGCGGACAGGTGATACATCGAAGATTACAATTATTAGTTACTTCGAGCATGATGGAATTTGGATGTGCTACTTCAAGGCTTTTTGCTGCCTTTAAACGAAGCTCACGTACCTTGTTATATCCATATTTTGCCAGGTCTGAACCGGCCGGTAAATTCTT
>JAHDHT010000044.1:7909-15063 GCA_020631175.1 Chitinophagales bacterium | reverse complement strand
CACGTACCTTGTTATATCCATATTTTGCCAGGTCTGAACCGGCCGGTAAATTCTTTACTCTGGTTATTGCTTTTTTAAGTCGTCTTTTCATAATAACTGCTTAACAAATGTAAACTAATATTAGTGCTTTTTCTTGTGTAGAAGATGGGAAATCTGTGTTCTGAATTTGAATGCTAAATTGACCGCAGGTCATCCTGAATATAATAAAGGATCTTGTTTATTCGAAGTCAGAAGCTAGAAGTCAGAAGGTTAGAAGTGACCGCAGGTCATCCTGAAGGCAGTAAAGGGTCTTTTTTATTTGAGATTTGAAAATTGAGATTTTCTGTAGTTAGGATGATTAATAAGCCATCCGCACCCATTAACCTTGACCCAGGCCTTTGGCAGCCGAAGACGATCACTTGTGCTTGACACTTGAAATTGACACTTGAGTTTCGAAGTGACCGCAGGTCATCTTGAACGCAGTGAAGGAACTTTTTTATTGGAGATTTGAAATTTGAAATTTGAGATTTTCTGTAATTCGGATGATTAATAAGCCATCTGCACCCATTAACCTCGACCCAGGCCTTAGGTAGCCGAAGACGATCACTTGTGCTTGACACTTGAACTTGACACTTGAGTTTCGAAGTGACCGCAGGTCATCTTGAACGCAATGAAGGATCTTTTTTATCTGAAGTCAGAAGTCAGAAGTTAGAAATTCAGTCCTCACAAGATTACCGAGCTACCAAGTACCGTGCTACCAAATACAATGCTACCAAGTACAGTGCTACCAAGTACTAAACAAAGCGCTACTTAAAAACCGGCGAGCGACGGGGACATGAAAATTGCGACGAACACTTCGAGCTAAGCCTGATTGTAGCGGTTATGCCGGTTTTGATGAAATAGAGATTCAATTAAAGATGATGTAAAATTTGACATTCAACATCTATCGTTTAAATCAAAGACAGGCATTCGAGCGAAAAGCAGGGAGCAAGCCGGAAAACATCCTAAATCTTGCCTTTCAAAAATAAATACGTGCATTCAGAAAAGAAATCCACATAATTTGAAAATTCATGCAATCAAAGCCCAACAAAAAACGTGCGTTCTCGTATGTAAATAGGTTAAGAACAAAGAGAATATTTGCACAAAATCATGGCTACGACACGAAGATTTGCAACCATTTGGACCCACCAATACACTTTATTATATACACAAAATGAATATAAGTGTCTTTGCACATATACACATGTCTTTTACTCCGAAAATTCAGTCCAAAAACTTTAGCTTTGCATTTTAATTTGAGAATTTTATATAATAAAAATATTTAATACATAAATCGCATATTATGTTCAAAAATTTTACTATTTCTTCTTTTTTAATGTTGGCTTTACTGCTCTTTAGTTTAGATGTGAATGCTTACTCAAATGAGCCGCCTAACGGAAGAACGGGAGAACCACCAAACAATTTAACTTGTGCCCAGTCGACCTGCCACACCGGAAATGCAGCAGGTGCGGGTATTAGCCTTAGCATTGCGGGCAATCCTACTTCTTATGTTCCGGGAACTACTTATAACATTACGCTTTCGGTTACTGATCCGGCGGCAGCTTGTTATGGGTTTCAATTAACCATTTTAGATGATGTAAATGAAAACAGTGCCGGGAGCCTTTCAACCGGTGGTGCCTCAGGAATGGGGGTTCAAACGGTTGGTCAAAGAGAATATATTGAACATAATGGCGTAAGTGCCACCGGTACTTGGTCGTTTCAATGGACAGCTCCTGCAACTACAGTTGGGGATTTGACGTTTTATGTGGCGGCTAATGCTGCAGATTGTGGTGGTACGCAGGCGAATGATGCTATTTATACAGAAACACTGGCGCTTAGTGGTCCTCCAATCTGTGATTTAGATATTCAATATGCTCAGGATGGAGCTGTTTTAGAATGGGATTGTAATTATGATTCGGATGAGCCGCGTCTGTTCATTACAGTAACATCTATTACAGGTGGTTCAGGAATGTATGCGATTACTCCTCTTGGAGACGGTGCCGTTTCCAATACTTCTGCTGCTTCTGGTGGTGGATTTGTATACTATTTCACTGAATCGGATCAGATGAATGGTACGATCGGATTTATCGTGGAAGATGGTTCGGGAGCTCAGTGTTTCCTTGATCCAAATATTGAAACGCAATTGTACTTAATTCCAATTGCTTTCTGTACACAACCGGTAAGTTGTTCTAATGCAATTGAGGCAACTTTCGCACCGGGCGATTCTTTTGATATTTATAGTTGTGATAACAGTGATCCTGCAAACCCAATGCTGGTTGTAAATGCGACTGCCACTTCTGGTGGTGCAGGTGCTTATACGATTTCAACTTTAGGCGGCGGAACTTTATCCACTACTTCTGTTACTGCTCCCCAAGGATTTACTTATTCTTTCAGTCAGGCTGATATTGATGCAATGACAGTTGGATTTACCTTAGATGATGGAAATGGATGTGTTCAGGAATATGATTTATCTGGTCCTGTTTTATTTGAAGATATTGCCGGTTTATGCTCCGGACCAGTTTGTGCGAGTCCTTTAGTGGTTGATATTGAAGAAACTCAACCCGGAGTTGCTTTATTAAGCTGTGATTTTACGGATCCTTTAAATCCTAATTTGATTATCACCGTTAATTCTGTAACTATGGGGGATGGAGATTATGTAGTTACAGCTGTTGGAGGAACACCTTCTGCTACTACGCTTAACGCCGGTGATGGATTTGATTTTGTAATCACCCAGGCGGACATTGATGCCGGAACGGTAACATTCACTATTGATGATGAGGCCGGATGTGTTGAAACATTTGATTATTCATTGTCTTTAGCCGGATTAACCATTTCTGATATATGCGTTGCGAATTGTGAAATTACACGTTCGTTCCAGACAGATAATAATGGCTCATTAGTATATAATTGTAACTATGATGGTCCTAATTTAACGGTTAGTATTATCGTTGAAGATATTATGGGAGGATCGGGTAACTATACTTACACTTCTAATGTAGGTACCATCACTCCTATTTCTACCACTTCTCCGGGAAGCTTTGAATACACTGTTTCTCAATTAGATATTGATAGTGGTCTTTCTGGTTTCTTTATCGAAGATGGCACTCCTCAATGTGATGATAATTTTGAAGATTTAACGCCTTTATTCGCTATTCCTGTTAGTACGCTTTGTCCTTGTGATGTAAGTTTCGACTACCTTGAAGATGCTGGCGGAAATCTGATTACTTCATGTGACTACTCAGGTGCTGATCCTCAGGTGGTTATTACGGTAGAAAATATTACGGGTGGTAGTGGTTCTTATACTATTAGTGCTACAACCGGTACATTATCAGCTACAACTGCTACTACAGGTGGTGGATTTACTTATTCATTCACACAGGCAGAACAAACTGCCGGTGGATTAGGATTTACAATTGATGATGGATTTGGCTTATGTAATGCTACAAATCTTGATGCTGTATTCCCTGTTAATTTTGTAGAAAATGCTTGTCCTGTTTTATGCGACGTAAGTTTTGATTACGTACGGGACGGAAATGGTGCTATTGTATTTAATTGTGATTATGACAGTGATCCAACAGCATTAACCATTGAAGTAATTAATATCACCGGAGCCTCCGGTTCATATACCATCACTCCGACCGGAGGATCTGTTTCTGTAACAACAGCAGCAAATGGTGATGGATTTATTTACACTTTCGGTCAGGCTGAAATTGATGCCGGTACTGTTGGCTTTACGATTGATGATGGTTCAGGAAATTGTGATCCGACAGATCTTTCGACTACATTTAGTGGCATCGATGTTAATACTGTATGTCCTCCGATGTGTGATGCCACTACAACATTTGATGTAGATGGAAATGGTAACCTTGTTTTAGCATGTGATTATTCAGGCAATGCTCCTCAGGTTGTAATTACGGTTACCGGTATTTCGGGTGGAAGTGGTGTTTATACCATTACTCCTGCAGGCGGTACGGTTTCTTCTGCTCAGGTTGGTGATAATGAAAGCTTTACTTACACATTTGGTCAGGCCGAAATTGATGCAGGAACGGTAGGCTTTACGGTTAATGATGGAAATGCTGATTGTACAGTTCCTGATTTAAATGCAACCTTCAATGGATTTATCGTAGAAAATGTTTGTCCACCTCTTTGTGATGTTGCTTTTGATTATGTTGAAAATGCGAACGGTGCGATTATTACCACATGTGATTTTACCGGTGGTGGTGATCCATTATTACAAATTGAAGTTATTAATATTAATGGTTCAAGTGGTAACTATACAATTACCCCTTCAGGAGGTTCTGTTTCTGCTACCACTGCTTCTAATGGTGGAAGTTTCACTTATACTTTCGGCCAAGCTGAAATTGATGCCGGAACGGTTGGTTTTACAATCGATGATGGTTCAGGAAATTGCAGTCTTACGGATCTGAATGGTGCTTACTCTAATATTAATGTAAATCAGTTCTGCCAGAATTCATGTACATCAACAAGTGGTACTTTAACATCTGGGCCATCCACTGTTTGTTTCGGAGGAGATTTCAGTGGTTCTGTTTCAGGATATAGTTTACAACCGGGACAAGAATTGTTTTTATTATTCCACGACTCTGCAGATCCGGCAGCAAACCTTCCAACGAATGTTTATTTTCAGGAGCAAGGTACAAGTGGAACGATCAGCGGTACTCTAACGAATGATGGTTCTTTACCATCAACGGTATACATAACGGCAATTGTTGCTGCTCCGGATGCAGCCGGACCGTTCGGAATTGATTTTAATGATCTTTGTTTATTCATTGGTCAAACTGCTACCATTACTTTAAATCCGGAAATTGTTGTTACTGTTGAAGAGCCGGTTTGTAATGCTGACAATGTATCTTACAATGTTGATTTCAGCGTAAGCGGCGGAAATGGTAACTATAATATTGTAGCACCTAATGGAATTAACGTAGTGGATAACGGTGGCGGAAGCTATACTTTCGATCAGGTTGGAAACGGTGTTTCTTTCTCTTTTGTAGTTGGTGATAATACTCCGTGTTTCAGTGAAACATTTAATGTTGGTCCTGTGAACTGTGAACCTGTTTGTAATAATACAACCGGTACACTTGAAGCTGGCCCATCTGTTATTTGCTTTGGTGATGATTTAACGGCAAATGACTTTAATTATATTTTAGAAGCTGGTCAGGAATTATTTATTCTGGTTCATAATGCACCGGATCCGACAATTGCTTTACCAACTTCAATATTCGCTTCAACTTCAGGAAGTACGGGAACCGTTTCATTAACATTAAACAATGATGGTACATTACCGGGAACGGTATACGTAACAGCTTTTGCTGCTACTCCGGATGCCGCTTCTTCAACAGGCTTTGATTTAAATGATCAGTGTTTATTCGTTGGTCCTACCCTACCTATTATAATGGATAGCGAAATCACTGTTGCGGTTGATCCTAATTTTGTTTGTTCAGCAGACGAAACTACTTATAGCGTAAATCTTACTGTTGGTGGTGGCGATGGTGACTATACCATCACCGTTCCTAATGGTTTAAGTGTGGTTGATAATGGAAATGGTAACTATACTATAAACGATGCACCTAGCGGAAGTAATTATACTTTCTTTGTTCAGGATGGATTAGGATGTCAGCAAGGACCAATTGCTGTCGGACCATTTACTTGTGAGCCTTCTACCTGTGCAACAAATGCCGGCATGTTAAGTGTTTCACCATCTTCTGTTTGTTTTGGTGATGATGTAACCGGAAGTGTTTCGGGATACACCTTAGAAACCGGACAAGAAATATTTGTTTTATTCCACAATGCGGCTAACCCAACAATAAACTTACCTACAACTGTTTATGCAGTAGCTTCAGGTAGTAGTGGTACGGTTGCAACAACTTTAAATAATGACGGTACTTTACCGGCAACGGTATACGTAACAGCTATAGCAGCTGTTCCTGATGCTGCGGGTAGTTTAGGTATTGATTTAAATGATCCTTGTTTATTTATCGGAACAACAGTAGCTGTTTCAATGAATAGTGAAATTCAGGTTGTTGCGGATCCAAATTATACTTGTAACGCTGATGATAGCGGTTATATCGCAAACTTCACTGTTACCGGTGGATCTGGTACATATACTATTAATCCTCCGTTAGGAACATTAATGGATAACGGTGGAGGAAGCTTCACGATTAATGATATACCAAATAATGCCTTACTTAACTTTAGTTTCTTAGACAGCAATGGCTGTATTGGCGGACCGGTAAGTATTGGTCCTTTCAATTGTGATAATACAGTTGTTTGTAATAATGTAGAAGGTAACTTAACAGCAACTCCTACTACGGTTTGTTTCGGACAAGATTTAGCTGCTACTTATAGTGGTTTTGTTCCTGAAGCAGGTCAGACAGCTTTCTTATTAATACATGATGCTGCTAATCCTGATCTTCAGTTACCGGATAATATTTATGCTATTGATAGCGGTACGAGTGGTGTTTTAAGTGCTACAGTTACTAACAATGGCAGCTTACCTTCAGTTGTTTATGTAACAGGAATTCTTGCTGCAACTGATGCAGCCGGACCACTTGGATTAGACTTAAATGATCCTTGTTTGATTATCGGTGTTACACAAGCTGTTACATTGAATCCGGAATTAGTAGTACAGACTGATCCAAACGTAGTTTGCTCTTCTGATTATATGTCTTACACCGCTTCTGTTCAGGTAAGTGGAGGTTCTGCTCCTTACAGTTTAACTTCTGCTATTGGAACTGTAGTTGATCTTGGTGGTGGAAACTTTGAAATTACTGGAATTCCTAATAATACACCTGTTACTTATAATGTTTCAGATGCAGCTTCTTGTACCGGAAGTGGTTCTGTTGCTGCTTCAGATTGTACTGTACCTTGTACAGCGGTAATCGGAGCACTTTCAGTGAATCCATTAACTGTTTGTACAGGAGATGATGTTACTGCTTCAATTTCGAATTTTGTTGCAGGTCAAGGACAAGCTTCATATTTGGTTTTCCATGATTCTGCCAATCCTGCAGCATCACTTCCAACAACGATATATGGTATAACAAGCACAACAACAGGTATTGCAACGCTTTCATTAACGAATGACGGTTCATTGCCGTCAGTAATTTATGTTACAGGAATTA
>JAHDHT010000044.1:1179-7809 GCA_020631175.1 Chitinophagales bacterium | reverse complement strand
CTTTCATTAACGAATGACGGTTCATTGCCGTCAGTAATTTATGTTACAGGAATTATAGCTTCTGATGACGGAGCTGGTGGACCTGATTTTACAGATGATTGTTTGGCTTTAAGCTCAACTCAATCGGTTTCATTGTTAGATCCGGTTACGGTAACACTTGATCCGAATTACGTTTGTGATAACCAGAGTTCTTATTCCGCTACAATTGCTGTAAGTGGTGGCTCAGGAAGTTACCAGGTAACCGCTTCAAGCGGAAATGTTATCCCAACAGGTGGAGGTGCATTTACTGTAAGTGGTATATTAAATAATGCTACTTCAACAATCACTGTTTCAGATATTTCAGGATGTGCCGGAAATACCCTTATTGCAGGTCCGTTTGATTGTTATACCGGTCCTGTTTGTACTGCTGTTGCCGGTCAGCTTGCAGTAGATAATCAGACTGTTTGTTTTAACGGTAACGCCACAGCAACAGCTACCGGGTTTACAGCAGGCGCAGGACAGAATGCTTATGTTGTTTTCCATAATGCTGTAGATCCTGCTACGGCTCTTCCAACTACTGTTTATGGGGTAGCAAGCGGAACAACTGCTCCGGTTTCAGTAAGTATTACCAATGATGGTACTTTACCTGCTGTGGTTTATGCTACAGTTATTGTTGCTACAGACGATGGAGCAGGTGGACCTGATTTTAATGATCAGTGTATTGAAATTGGAAATACAATTGCATTGAGTCTGTTAAATACAATTCAGTTTAGCGCTTCAACATTATACAACTGCGCTTCAGATAACTTAACCTATAGTGGAACCGTTCAGGCTTCAGGCGGTAGCGGAAATTACATTGTTACTTCAAGCTCAGGTTCTGTTGTTGATGCCGGTAATGGTACATTTATTATCAATGGTATACCAAGTCAGACAACTGCATCAGTTACACTTGTAGATGATTGTGGTTCAGAACAGCTTATACTTGGACCGTTCGATTGTTATACAGCTCCTGTTTGTTCTGGAGATACAGGTCAGTTCAGTGTTAATAATGCAACCATTTGTTCAGGTGCTTCTACAAGTGCAAGTGCGACAGGCTTTAGCTTAGGAGCAGGACAAAATATGTATGTTGTATTCCATGATGCGGTTAATCCATCTGTTACTTTGCCAACTACAGTTTATGCAATCAGTTCAGGTACTTCTGGTACAGTAACAACAGTTTTAAATGATAATGGATCGCTTCCTTCCACTTTATATGCTACTGCTATTGTAGCAACGGATGACGGAAATGGCGGACCTGATTTTACAGACCAGTGTATTGAAATAAGTTCTACATTCGAAATCACAATTCTTCCGGCACTTACCTTTGCAGCATCAGCAAACTTTGATTGTGCTGCTGACGGACTTACCTATTCTGGAAGTGTTCAAGCAGGTGGCGGAAACGGTAATTACCTTGTAACAACTACTAGTGGAACCGTTACTGATAATGGAAACGGCGCATATACAATTGCAGGTATCACTGATAATATGACTGCAGTAGTAACGCTTACAGATGCTTGCGGATCTCAACAGTTAGTATTAGGACCATTCGATTGTTACAATGCTCCTGTTTGTACAGCAGATGCAGGAAATGTAATGGTGTCTCCTTCAGATGCATGTTCTGGTGAAACTATAATTGCAATGGCCAATGGTTTCAATCTTGATGCAGGACAGGAATTATTCCTTGTCTTCCATGACTCTTCAAACCCTACAGTTAACTTACCAACGGTAATTTATGCAGCTGAAAGTGGAACAACTGGAAATGTTATGACTTCATTTGTTAACAGTGGTGTTGTACCTCCAACGGTTTACGTAACGGCTATTGCTGCCGCACCGGGTACAACTTTCGGTATTGATTTTTCTGATCCTTGTATCGATTTGAGTCCTACCCTACCTGTTAATCTTTTAGCTCCATTAAGTTTAATTATTAATAATGATTATGAATGTAACGGAGAAAGTAGCTTTAACGTTAGTGTGACCGTTGGTGGTGGCACGAATACAGGATATAGTGTTGCTAGTGACCAGGGAACAGTTACTGACCAGGGCAACAGCGTATTTTTAATTTCAGGTATAGCAAATAATACTTCTGCAATACTTACGCTTTCCGATTCAAATGGATGTGAAATAACTGCCGGTACCGGAAGTTTTGATTGTACAATTCCATGCTCAGCTAATGCAGGTACTTTAAGTTTAACTGACGGTACATTATGTGATGGTCAATCTGCTTCTGCTACAGCGACAGGTTTCTCTGTCGGAGCAGGTCAGCAAATGTATTTAGTATATCATAATGCTTCAGATCCTGCATTGAATTTACCGACTTCAATTTATGCAATAACGAGTGGTGTCGTTTCACCATTATCTTTAGATATAACGAATGACGGTTCCTTACCAAACGTAATTTATGTTACGGCAATCGTTGCAGAAGATGATGGTAATGGCGGACCTGATTTTACTGATCCATGTTTAGCCTTAAGTTCTACTTTAGCTTTAACAAATTTACCGACTCTTACGATATCTGCACCGTTTGGTTTATCATGCGAGACAGGTAATGCTACCTATTCTGCCCAGGTTACCGTTACAGGTGGCACTGGTTCTATAAATGTAATCACCACATCGGGTAACGTTATTGATATGGGGACAGGTACTTATGTAATTACTGGTATACCTGAAGGAACAGCAACAGTAATTAATGCTACTGATGCTTCCGGATGTACTTCTGGAAACGTTTCAGCAGGACCACTTGATTGTGAAGATCCATTTGTTTGTGAAGCAAATGCCGGAGTATTAACTCCACCCGCTATCACTACCGTTTGCGATTCTTCAGGATTTGTTCAGGCTCCTTTAGTAACCGGTTCTAATTTAGATTACGATTATTTATTCTTGTTAACGAACAGCGATTTAGATATCGTTTCTATTAGCGGAACAGGTGCATTTGATTTAACAGGATTTAATCCGGGTAACTATTGTGTTCACGGACTTTCATATGATGAAGGAACCGATCAAGCTCCAAATCTTAATATTACAAATGCTGCACAATTGTTAACTCAAACGGATGCTTGTTTTGATTTGATTGTGGATGCATGCTATACGATTACCGTTCTCGATTGCGGCGAACCTGCAATTGATTGTGATGCAAATGCCGGTAATTTATTACCTATTATGTTTGATGAATTCTGTACGCTAAACGCAGATGAAATCACGCTACCATTACCGTTCGGTCAAAATCCAACATTCGATTATTTGTTCGTAATTACAAACAGTAACCTCGACATCGTTGCAACAAGCTCAAATATCACAGCATCATTAACCGGTCAGCCGGAAGGTGAATATTGTATACATGGTTTAAGCTATGACGCAGATAGCCCGCAGGCACCGAATCTGAACATTACAAATGTCTCAGAATTATTTGCACAAACGGATGCTTGTTTCGATTTAATATTAGAAGATTGTGTAACGGTAACCATACAGGGCGAAGGAATTAATCCTGCTCCGCCAGTTGGTCCTTCCGATACAACATTCTTATGTACACAGTATATTACACCAATCGATTTCTGCATTGATATTATCGATCCTGATGGTGGCAACGCATATCTGGTTGATCTGATTTCATTCTGTAACCCAAGTATCGTTGGCGATAACTGTGTTCATTATCCACCACTTCCTGGCTTAACTGAAGGAATGGATGAAACAATTTCATTAATCTATTGTGATGATGATTGTCCTCAAGAATGTGATACAGCTTATGTAAATATTTCAATTATACCAGAAGGCGCAGAATGTGTGCAGGATACATCGGGCGTTAACCCGACCGTTTGTAACCCGGATACTTTATACTACTGTACCGGTCCTATCACTCCATTCGAAATTTGTCTGGATTGTGAAGATGCCACTGGATATGAAGTTACTGAAGTAAACAGTATGTTCAATTGTTCAATTGATGATGTATTAGGAACCTGCTTCACTTATACACCTCTTCCGGGTCTTGAAGATATCGGAGAAGACGTAATTGAAGTGGTATATTGTCAGGATGGAATGACCAACTGTGTTACACAGGTAATTGTCATGACGGTTGGAGATTGTACTCCTCCTCCTCCATGCCCTGAAATTATATATGCTTGTACAGCTCCTATCGTTCCAATCGATATTTGTCTGGAATGTGAATTTGACTTTAATCCTAATTATGTGATTACAAATGTTGAGTCTTACTTCGATCAGTGTACGATCGACGAGATTGGAACTATGTGTATCGAATATATACCGCTTCCTTTAATGGACTTATTAGGTACCGATACCGTTACAATTGAATACTGCGATCAAATCACCGGAGAATGTGATGAGACATTATTAGTAATGACATTCAGTAATTGCGATAATCTTGGCGGTGGTGGTGACCCTGATCCAGATCCGGATCCGGAACCGGTTTGTGAAGATACTTACTTCGGTTGTTCTCCTCCTATCACACCATTTGATTTCTGTCTTGATTGTCAGTTAGGCAATGATCCGGATATCGAAATTCAAAGTGTCAACTCATTATTCAATTGCGGTATAGATGATATAGAAGGCGGTTGCTTTACCTATACTCCGCTTCCTAGTATGGATCAGGTTGGTTCTGATACCGTAACAATCGTTTACTGCGATATGAATACAGTAAGTTGCGATTCAGCATTCTTAATCATGACATTCGAAAATTGTGATGATGATGGATTTACAAATCCGGATGATGACAAAGAAAATGTTACTCAAGAAAGTTGTCCAATCGATATCTCAAATGCATTATCTCCAAATAATGATGGTATCAATGATGCTTTCAGAATCGATGGTTTAGATTGTTATGACGGCAATCACTTAACTGTATTCGATCGATTTGGGAATATCATCTTCGAAACAGAAAATTATAAGAATGATTGGCGAGGACTTAACCGCGCTAATAATAGCAGTGATATCATCGAGAATGGTACGTACTTCTACATTTTAACAGTTACAAAAGACAATCAGAACAAGCATCCGTTCAGCGGATTTATCGAAGTAGTTCGATAAGTTCTGATTCAAAATGATACAAAAGCCGTTTTCTTCATCGAAAACGGCTTTTTTTATTGCACAAGCGTTGAACTAGAAACTTGAACTTCAAACCCGAAACCGATTTTTTATAAGCGAGGTGCAAGATTTTTTTCTAAGTCGTTTGAAAATAGGCGAAAGTCGATAGTACACATAATCAAGCATCTATCTGTGCGACAAAGTACTGTGCTACTAAATACATTTTGAGTTTGAGTTTGAATTTGATATTTGAATTTCCCTTTACACTTGACACTTGAATTTGATACTTGAACTTGAACTTGACACTTGAACTTAACACTAGATACTTGAACTTTAGAGCGTTCGGGCGACCGGCCGGGCTTTACACTGCAATCTTTTGAGCCACAGCCTAAGAGCCGATCTTCATCTAAAAGCTTCCGCTGGTCGCTTTCATATTCAGTCTTGCTCTAAGCCTGCGTTCAAAAGTATTTCCATTACAATCCCTGTCGCATTAGTCTTTTTTCTATTTGAAAATCAAATTTTTGTAGAAGAAGACAGATAGTTTCAATTCGATTGTCTTCACCACGGCTTTATACACATAATTAGATGCAACGCTTAAGAATATCTTAACATCTTTCAATAGAGCTCGTAAACACATGTATCTCATTGTCAATAGATAACCAAATCTATTGACACTAATCGTATATATACATTAATGGATAAGGCAACATACAAAATACAACAACCTGTTTTATGGTCACTTCTACTGATCTTACTGTCATCAAGCGTTTCAGCAGGAAAGTTAGACTTCAGCCCTGAAAGAGGATTCTATGAAAATCCAATTTTAGTTGAATTGACTAGTGATCTCGCCGGAGCAACAATCTTGTATACCTTAGATGGCTCTATTCCTTCCGATACAAATGGATTAGTTTACAGCGGCCCAATACCTTTAAATACAACTGGTTTTGTAAGAGCGATCGCTTTCAATGCTACCGATTCATCAAGGCATGAAACTTCTTCATACCTCTATCTTGATGATATTGTCCAGGATTCTTTATTTCGTCCTTATGTAATGGATGTATGGGGAGGCGTTTTAAAAGATGCGCTACTGGATTTGCCTACTGTTAGTTTAGTTTCTGATGTACCCGTTGATACAGGAAAGTCATTAACATCTGTAGAGTTTATCTTTCCCGACACAGGGGAAAGCAAACAAATCAATGCCGCAGTAGAAAACTATGGAAATGCAAGTATTAACTTACCAAAACGAAATATGCGCCTTCATTTCGATGATGAATACGGAGGACCTAAAAACTTGAAATATCCACTCTATGAAGGCTATGAAAGTGGATTGGAAGCTGAAGAATCTTTCGACAAATTAGATTTAAGAAGTAGTCACGATTCATTCTTATGGAATCCGTCAAGATACTGGCACGATGCATACTCTTATTTAACCACCAGACTCATGGACGAAATGATGATTAAAGGTGGAAGTATTTCTCCGCATAATCGTCATGTGCACGTTTACCTTAACGGCACCTATTGGGGTATGTATGGATTGCGTGAAAAGTTTGACGACAATATGCTTGAAGAATATCTGGGTGG
>JAHDHT010000044.1:0-1079 GCA_020631175.1 Chitinophagales bacterium | reverse complement strand
TTGTTTTTTACAAGAGGGTTCAGAGATTGGACAAACAGAATTGCTCCTTACCACAGTGCAAATGGACCTAACCATATGATGTGGAATCTTTATGAAGAAGGCGATCCGCAATTTTTTATGGATTTTGCTGATCGATGCGCACTTCATTTAACAGAAGGTGGTATGCTTACCGAACAAACTTTAAACGATCATTGGGAAACACTTGCCCAAACAATTGAAATGGGAATTATCGGTGAAGCTGCAAGATGGTCGCAGGACTCTACAGAAAATCCGCTTAAGTGGAGATTAAATGTAGATAGTGTAAAAACACATTTTACGCCTTATCGAGCTGATACTGTGATTAGCCAGTTAAAAGAATTTGGTTATTTACCTTCTTTAAATGCTGTTGAGTATAGTTTTGCTCCGGGATTAGTACCGGCAGGCTTTCCTTTAGATCTTACAAATCCGAATAGCTCTGGGGATATTTACTATACAATTAATGGAAACGATCCAAGGGCATCTGATGGTTCTGTTGATCCCGCTGCTCAATTGTATAATGGAACAATTAATATTCCGGCTGGCGTCAATATTATTAAGTCAAGAGTAAAATCACAGGAAGTAAAATATCCGGTTACAAATATCGCATTAGGGCAACCGGCAACTCAATCTTCAACCAGCGCAGGAAGAACTGCGGATAATGCAGTTGATACATTAATTTTTGCTGAATGGTCAACTTTAGATATGGCATATACAGGCAGTTCGATGGAATCATGGTGGGAAGTCGATTTAGGTTCCGTTCAACAAATTGATCAGATCAATATGTGGACAAGAATTGAATGGGGATTATATGATCTGATTTATGATTTTTATGTATTGGTTTCTGATCAGCCAATGGGCACCACAGCCACCTTTAACGATTTAATTAATGATCCGAATGTTACTAACTATTTCTTAAATCGACCTTTTGCTGATGTTACAAAATTAAAAACAAATATTCAGGGAAGATACGTTAGAATCATTCATCCAAAATCTTATAATTATCCCCTTATATTGACTGAAGTAGAAGTACTTCAAAAAGATTTAGATAATCCGGAAATAGT
>JAHDHT010000307.1 GCA_020631175.1 Chitinophagales bacterium | reverse complement strand
TTCGGATGAGAAAATAGCGCAGAGATTTTTTTATAAAACTGAGAACTGATTACTGAGAACTGAAAACTGATTACTGAAAACTATTCAAACTTGAGAATGCACCTTATATGTTGCTACGAGCCTTAAACTTAATCTTACACTTATACTTAAATCCCGCGACAGGGATAGAAGCGGTAGCCTCTGAAGATGAAGCTTAGCGCTATTTATTGGCAGGAGGCTGACGGAGGAAGACCCCTGCCAATTTAATAGCGCTTGCTGAAGCTTTAGTGCCTACAAGCGGATAGCCCGCCCGGTCGCCCGAAAGAGCTAAAAGCATCCGATATTTATACTGATTATCAATGAGTTAGGCGATTTTTGCTAAAAATTCTTAAACCCATGAATCTTGCGGATGTCAAAATAGGGAATCAACAATTATGACTATGTGGTTTATTATTTTAGCACTTATCGTACCGATCGTATTGACTGTATTGATTTTAAAGGCTGTTTTATGGTTTTCGGACTCAAAGGGACATAAAATTGACGTTCACAGAATGACGCAGGCTTTCTTTTTAATGGGCTTGGCGATTACATTGGGTGCATCGATTACAGCGTTCAAATTTGAGCCTAAGATGCAAACGAACTTTCTTGAGCCGGTGATTCATGAAGATTGGAATGACCTGATTGAGATTGGATCTCATATTGAAGTGAAAGAGAAGAAAGTTGCTCCGAAGCCGGTGGTAAAGAAGGTGACGACGCCTGTTGTAAAAACGGAAAAGCCTGAGATGAAGCCGATTGAAAAGCCAAAGCCTTCTAAAGCGGAAGTGGTAAATATAGTAACGGAAACTACTCCGGAGCCGGTAATTGAAACGATCTCGACTACGGAGTCTTTTGAAACGACTGTAGAGGAAGTTATTACAGCATCTCCTGTTGAAACAACAATTTCTGAACCTGTAACTTCATTTGAAAGCTCAAGTTCTACAGTTGCTGAAACTTCTAAGTCTCCATTTGCAAACCGTCCGGGTGCAAACAGAACGCCGGTTGATAAGAATTCTAAGGTTTTGAACCAGGCTGAAATGATGCCTATGTTCCCAGGTGGACCGGTTGCTTTAAAGCAGTTTATTGAGGAGAATTATATTTTTGGAAACGATTGTTTTGACAATAATATCGAAGGTACTGTGGGCGTAAGTTTTGTAGTGAACCTTGATGGAAGTTTGACCGAAATTACTTTGAGTAAAGGATTAGGATGTACTGTTGACGAAAATGCAGTTAATCTTGTAGAGGAAATGCCAAATTGGATTCCTGCTTTCCACAAAGGAAATTATGTTAGAGTGAGAGTGGTACTTCCAATTGAAATTAGTATAGGATAAATTAATAGTCTGATTTAAATAACTGAAACCGGTTGATCAAAGCTTGATTAGCCGGTTTTTTTTGTTCAACAAACTGGTATTGCAATTCTTTGTATCGTTTAAATGGAGTAGCCTCCAGTTCAAGCGTTTGATCTGAACGCTTTACTTTTATTTTAACTTTTTCGTGTTTTTCCGGGTACATTATTTTTCTGATTATATACCTGTAATCATTTCTTTTCACTTCAACATTATCAATAGCAAGAATAACATCGTTTGATTTAAATTTAAATGGATTATTAGCCTGAACATTTTTCAAATAATAAAAATTGTCTTTTTCATTAAATCCCAAACCATAACCTCCGAATTCGTAAACTGGAACATTTACACTTCCGTAAAAATCATATGCTACCTTAGTGAAATGGTAACCATATTGAATAGACTTCCCGTTTACAATATAATTCTTGAAAAAGTCACTAAAATCAATTTTGGCAGTCTGGCTAAACCAGTCAAAAAAGCCATCTTCATCAAAACCCTTTTGCGGGTCCATGTTTTTAGCCATTGATTTAATTATATCTTCAAGTCCCTTTTCTCCTTTTGTTGCATCCCTTAATTCAATGTCAAGAATGAATGCGAGTAATGCAGCTTTATTATAAAAGTTTTTGAATTGAAAATTGTAATTATTGTCTTCAAGGTTTTCACTCATATCTGTTAAGGATACTTTGGGGAACTGTTCGGTGAAAAATATTTTTTTACTGAACTCATCGAAAAAATCTTCCCGTTTTATTAACTGATTTCGGTTGAGTAATAACAAAGCAAAATATTCTGTAACCCCTTCATACAACCACAAATGTTTTGAATTTTTTGAAGAGAAAATTCCGGGAGGTGCAAGATCTTCTCCATATAAAACTAATGGACTTAGCAAGTGCAATAATTCGTGCATAGACAATCGCTGTAATAGTTCTTTTAATTTTGTTTTTGAATCTATGCTTGGTAGAATATACAATGAAGAAGTTGTATGATGCAGGCCACCAAATTGTTCGTATTCAATTTTATTTTTTGGTTTGAAATTGTCGAGGTAAATTATGAATTGATATTCACTCACGGGAAAGCTGCCTAAGAAATCTCCAACTGATTTTATAACCGGCGCTAACCACTGTCTCATCGTTATAGCAGAATAGCGTTTGTTTTTTGAAACGAAAGCAATATTAAATTTACAACCTAAGTAACTTAAACTTGTAGTATCAGTTGACCCAAATAAAACAGGACTTTCGAATAAGGTGCTATAGTTAGGAGCATTTGTACTAACCTGATCACTAAGCGAATCTTGTTCAAACTTAAGTGAAGATTGAATCGCTTTATTATTAAAGCCATCTAATTTTATCTCGTACGGATAAAATGCATGGCCATCTAAATAACCGACAAGTGCATTAAAATTTAATAATTGGATTTCATCTTCAATTACAATGCCGCCTGGTTTGAAAAAGGTTTTTCTTCTGTTTGTCTTGGGTCTTGTTCTTACTTTATATTTTATTCGGTGTAACTTTTCCGCTTCTGTAATTTTAATAATATTCGGACTGTGGTATTTAAACTCTACCGGCTTATTTTCTGTATCCAAAATTTGAACTTCGAAAATATTATTTTCAAAACCGGAGGTAACATAATCTGAAGAACTGGAAGATGGTAAAAAATAATGAATCGAAGATTCATTTATTTTAGGAGTTTGCAAATCAATTTGCAATTCACGTTTTAATGTGTCTGAATAATTTACGTTTAATACATACTTTTCTTGTGCTTCTAAATTAAAAGCTATAATAGTTAAAAGAGAAAGAAAAATTAAGTGTCTTAGCATAGTTATTCTTTCATACCCAGATGCCATGAAACAAATGTCCATATATCTGTGTATTCTTCAATCAGTTGTTCTGTAGACTTTCCGCTTCCATGTCCCTCACTGATACCTATTCGAATTAAAGTAGGCAGATCACCTTTTTGCTGATATTGTAATTCAGATACAAACTTATATGAATGTGCCGGCACTACTCTATCATCACGGTCAGCCGTTAAGACCATCGTTGCCGGATATTCTGCAGCCTCTATATTATGTAATGGAGAATATTTAATTAAATAGTTGAACTGCTCTTTGTTTTCACTTGAACCATATTCTACTGCCCAGGCATGGCCTATAGTAAATGTATGGTAACGCAACATATCCATCACACCAACTACGGGTAAAGCCACTTTGAATAAATCAGGGCGCTGTGTCATTACTGCACCAATTAAAAGTCCGCCGTTTGATCTGCCGATGACTGCGAGTTTATCTTTGTTTGTATACTTTTCATCTACCAAATATTCGCAAGCAGCAATAAAATCATCAAATACATTTTGCTTTTTTTCTAGCATTCCTGCCTTATGCC
>JAHDHT010000306.1:1914-3738 GCA_020631175.1 Chitinophagales bacterium | reverse complement strand
ATTACAAATGACGAATAACAAAACATGAATGGCAAAGCATCCAAAAACCTCTGCGATCTCTGAAGTTAAAACCGAAGACAGAACTAATTTGAGTTTGAACTTAACACTTGAATTTGATACTTGAAAAGCCATTGGTCGCACAGCACTACGTACCATGTAGCACCGATAATTTTTTAATTACGAATGATTAATTAAGAAGCATCCAAAAACCTCTGCGATCTCTGTGGTTAAAACCGAAGACAGAACTAATTTGAGTCTGAACTTGACACTTGAATTTGAGTTTGAGTTTGACACTTGAATTTGAGTTTGAGTTTGACACTTGAATTTGAGTTTAAACAATAAAGTCATTTAACTCTTCAATGGAAACTCCAATTCAAATGTTACTCCAAAATCTTTATTATTTAACGCCCTGATATCCCCCTTATGTACACTCATAATTTTCCGGCAAGTTGACAAACCTAAGCCATGTCCATCATAAGAAATAGCATTATCTGACCTTGTGTACGGTAAAAAGATTTTATCGATTTCAGGTTCATCAATTCCTATTCCGTTATCTTTTAGATTTAATCTGAACCGATCATCAAAACGTTCAGCAAAAATATCAATTTCAATTCCCCGTTCCAGATCCTTAAATTTTATTGAATTGGAAATGAGATTTTGAAATAAAATTTTAATGTATGATCGCACACCATTAACAACCGGCAATTTTTGAACTTTCACTTTTGCTTTCGAAGATTCAATTTCAAAATTTAAATCTGAAAGTACGTTGCCAATCACCTCATTTAAATCAACCTTTTCATATTTTATTTCGCCTTCTCCTATTTTCGCATATTGTAAAAGTTCATTAATAGTAACTTTCATCCCACTTACTGCATTTTCCAAATGGCTAAATAATTCTATTTCAGATGCATCTTTTTGATCTCCAAAATGATTGAGCAAATTAATATATCCAAGCGCTGTATTTAAAGGTGCTTTTAAATCATGCGCTACCATTCCGGTAAATTTTTCAAGTTGTTTATTAATATTATCCGTTTTCTTTTTTTCCTGTTCAATTTCTTTTCTTAACAATTGCTCATTTTGCAATAATTCCAAATTATATTGTGCTTTGAGCTCTGTCATTTGCAAGTGATATTGTGCTTCTTTTTTTGCAATTTCCTTTACCCGTTCATTTTTATATTGAAGATGCATTTCATTACGTTGCAATTTGAAAAGCTCATGCAATTCAGCTTTGCTGCCATGGTCAATGGTAACTTCCAAAAGAGTTTCAAGAACATAATTTAAATGAATACCATAATTTTTATCTCCTTTATCTTCAAAAATCTTAAACAAAACTTTTTTGCACTCCTCAAACTTCTTTTTCGCTTTCAATGCTAGTGCCTCTATTAAAGCATACCGAATTTTCACTACCTGTGTTAATTCCAGATTTTCAAGTCGATCATCCAAATCTTTTTTCGATTTAAAAAAATTGTCGAGATCATTTTCTTCCAAATAGTAGAAACATAAATTAAAATAAAGCATCATTAACTGTCGCCCATTAGTTTCATCATCAACAAAAGACTCTGCTTTTTTTAAGGTAGCTTTCATCTTTTCATCATCTTCCTGGTAACAAGCACTTAAATTTGCATATAGGGTTACTTTTTTAGAATTCGCCTTTTCAATTTTATCAAAATTATCATTTACATAGGTTATCCCTTTACGGGTTAGCTCTTCAAATTTTTTGACATCTCCATTTGAAAAATGATAAACTGCGATACCACTCAAAGCCTGTAAATAATGATTGTGATTATTTAATTCATCAGCTAATTCAATCGCTCTTTCAAAACT
>JAHDHT010000306.1:0-1814 GCA_020631175.1 Chitinophagales bacterium | reverse complement strand
CCAACATAGGTATAGAACCGATCGAATTCAGAAATTTTTTCCTGGTCGATACAACCGGAATGAATTATTTTTCGATAATGATACAAAGTATCATCAATCGATTGATTAATAAGATTTACCTCCATTTATCAGGTGTTATTTAATAAATGCGATTGGTTAATGCAGGTAAAGGGAGAGTGAATGTGACTTCCTTATAAAAGTAATTATTTTTTTAATAAAGACTCCATACTGCAGGCTTGTTTTACTTTCGCTTGAACTTCTGTAACAGAAACTCTTTCCTGCTCCATAGAATCTCTATGTCTTAACGTTACCGTATCATCTTCTAAAGTCTGGTGATCAACCGTAATGCAAAACGGTGTTCCTATGGCATCCTGTCTGCGGTATCTTCGCCCAATAGCATCTTTTTCTTCGTAATAGGCGTTTACTTCATATTTCAATCCTTCCATTATTTCGCGACTCTTTTCCGGTAAACCATCTTTTTTAACCAACGGTAAAACGGCTGCCTTAACGGGCGCTAAGGCAGGATGTAAATTCATTACTACTCTGGTAGCTGTACCACCCTTAGAATCAGGAACTTCTTCTTCATTTAAAGCATTCGATACTGTTGTTAAAAACATACGATCGACACCTATTGATGTTTCAACTACATAAGGAACGTAATTTTCATTTCGCTCAGGATCAAAGTATTGAATTTTTCTTCCGCTTAATTCCTGATGTGCTCCTAAATCAAAATCAGTTCTTGAATGAATACCTTCTAATTCTTTAAATCCAAATGGGAATTCAAATTCAATATCTAAAGCAGCATTCGCATAATGCGCCAGATTATCGTGATCGTGAAATTTCAATTTTTCGGAAGGAGTAACTTTTTTATGCCATTCCATTCTGGCTTCCTTCCAGTACTTATACCATTCTAATTCTGTACCCGGTGCAACAAAATATTGCATTTCCATTTGCTCGAATTCACGCATACGAAAAATGAATTGACGGGCAACAATTTCATTTCGAAATGCTTTACCGATTTGAGCAATTCCGAAGGGAATGCGTTGACGGGATGTTTTTTGTACATTTAAAAAATTCACAAATATACCCTGAGCCGTTTCCGGTCTTAAATACAATTTCGCATCATCAGAATCAGAAGCAACGCTGCCCATCTGGGTCGAGAACATCAGATTAAACTGACGAACATCCGTCCAGTTTTTTGTTCCGCTAACCGGACAAGCAATTTCAGCATCAATGATGATTTGTTTTAATTCAGCCATATCACCTGCAGAAGTTGCTGTTGTAAACCGACTCATCACTTTGTCGATTTTTTCTTTATTGGCTAATACTCTCGGATTCGTTGCTAAAAATTGTTCTTTATCAAAAGCATCTCCAAATCGTTTGGCAGCTTTTGTTACTTCTTTATCAATTTTCGCCTGAATTTTAGCGACATAATCTTCGATCAATACATCTGCACGATATCTTTTCTTTGAATCTTTATTGTCGATCAACGGATCATTAAAAGCATCGACATGCCCGGAGGCTTTCCAGGTTTTCGGATGCATAAAGATGGCAGAATCAAGACCAACAATATTTTCATGCATTTGAACCATCGATTTCCACCAATACTGCTTTATGTTATTTTTCAACTCCACACCATTCGGGCCATAATCATAAACAGCAGCAAGGCCATCATAGACCTCACTCGATTGGAAGATGAATCCGTATTCTTTACAATGTGCTACCAGTTTCTTAAAGTGATCTGCCTGTTGTGCCATGTCGAAATTTTTAAGCCACAAAGGTAGTTCGGCAGGAAGGAAAAATAAAATCTTTTT
>JAHDHT010000305.1:2238-3744 GCA_020631175.1 Chitinophagales bacterium | reverse complement strand
TTTACATACAGCTTTTCAATTAATCCTGAAGTCGGAGAGAACTGACTATACTTATCTAGAGAAGTTTGAGCTGTTTCTATACTCTTTTGCAAAGACTCAACATTTGTTCGTGACTGAATATATTCAATTTCAGAACCAATATTTTGATCCCACAATCTTTTACGCTTTTCATAAATCGTTTGCGCCAATTGTAATTGGGTTTCCAATTCTGAGATATTTTTTCTAACCAATACATCATCCACCCGCATAATAAGCGCACCGTTTTGCACGTAATTATTTTCTCTCAGATTTAATTCTGTGATTTGACCGGAAGTTTCAGCAGATATTCGAATATCATCAATTGATCTTACTTCACCTGTTGTCTCCACAAAAGTTTCAAAATCTGACTTTTCAGGATTTACAACTGTTATAACTTTTGGTTTCTTTTTCTTTTTAGCGCTAAACGAAGGATCTTCAGATAAGATAGCTTTTTCCATCTGACTGATTTTTAGCTCTGTAGATTTTAAATCATTTCTTAATTCCGCTAAAGATTTTTTCTTTTCATCTAAAGTCATTTCTTCAACAGGTTTTGGACCCTGCGCACCACCACATGCTGCCAACAACAGCATTACAAATCCAAATAAAAATAAGGATGTCTTTTTAGTTGCTTTAATAATTTCCATATGCTTTATTCAAGTCAGATTTAGCAATAATTAAATTGTATAAACTATTTATAAATTGTGTTTGTGTTTCTAATAAGGTACTCTCGGCAGAGCTTACCTCTAAACTCGAACCCAAACCTTCTTTATATTTTATAAGTGCTGTGTCGTATATTTTTTGAGCAAGCGCGATATTTTTTTCTTGTTCTGTTTTTTGCTCAAGTGCATTGTTGTAATTAATTTTTGCCTGCTTTATTTCTAATGCTATCGCCTGATCTAAAATATATTCACTGTACTTTAATTTTTGTTTATCGAGTTTCACCTGATTCATTTGCGATTTTTTCAAACCACCATCGTAAATAGGAACATTCATTTTTAAACCAATAATGAACGTATTGAACCAGGGTTCATTGAAATTCAAATAATTAAACTTATCTCTTTGTGCGGCCCATTGATAATTACCATAAGCCACAACGTTTGGCCAGTATAATGATTTATATCGTTGGATCTGAAGGTCAGTAAATTTGCCTTGCGCTTCTAAAACTTCATATTCAATTCTTTTTTTAGCCTCATTTTCCATTTGTAAATATGAAGTGCTTCCAACATGATCACCTAATTCATCTGTTAAAACAATGTTTGAATTTGCAGGATAACCCATTTGAAACTTTAATAACTCAACGGCTAACTTTTCCTGTTCCTGTAAAGTATTAATTTGACTGAGCAAATTTGATTTACTTAGTTTCAAACGATCTACTTCAATTTCTTCCACAAAACCATTGATATATAATTGCTCTGTTTCAAAAAGTAATCGATCGATAGTTGGAATATTCTTATTCAGCATTTTAATATTTTCCCTTGCTATCAATGC
>JAHDHT010000305.1:0-2138 GCA_020631175.1 Chitinophagales bacterium | reverse complement strand
AGGTAACTGCGGGTAATAATTTAAATCTGCACTTGCAGAAACCTGTGGCAAACCCATTGCTTTTACTTCATTAATCTGTTCTTCCGCTTTTGCAACATCTACCATCGACATTTTAACATCCGGATGATATTTAATGGCATATTCTTTTGCTTCCGCAAGACTTAGGTACCAAACCTCTTCGCCCGATTGCGCCTGACCAATTAAGGAAAAGCAAATCGTCATTATTATACTAAACAGTCTCATGTGTTTTTTCTCCTAGTTTTTGTTTTAATAAGGTTCTTCCTTTGTCTGATACAATAGCATGCATATGATAATTCCACATCTGCTGACTGACTTCCGAAAGCTTAAATTCTCTGAATGGAAAAATGTCATTGTCGACAACAACATCCATTTTACTGACATACAACCTGGCTACAATTTCAGGATCAAAATCATCGCGGTATAAACCTTCCTTTATTCCATGATCAAGGTTTGATTTAATAATTTCCATAACATAGCTTTTCTGGTGTTGCTCGAGCATATTCCAGATTGGCTTATAATATTTTTGCAAATCGTATGTCGTAGAAGAATTTATTTCACGAATGTGATTTCCGACAAGACGATAGATTTCAAGCAATTCATCCAGAGCATTTTCATGCTTTTCACGAATACTTGCTATCCATCTTTTTTCTTCTTCGAGATGCTGAATTACTCCTTCCCGAATTAACTCCTCCTTGTTTTCAAAATGGGTATATAATGTCTTTTTAGACATGCCCAATTCTCTTGCAATGTCATTCATCGAAACGCTTTTAATGCCGTTTCGCATAAACAATTTCATTGCGTTTAGTAAAATTTCTTGTTTAACTTCCATCCTTTATAATGCAAACTTACTACAACGAACGTTGGAAACCCAAAATAGTTCAAGAGTTTCCAAAGTTTTAACAGTTTTTTAAGATGAAAGCACGATTTTCCTTCCTTCCGACCCCTCGAATCCTTCTAATTTTAACATTTACAATCTTTTATGCATGTAAAGAAAATAATACACCTCCTCCTTTTGCTTTTGAAGCCGATCCGGAAGGAAACTGGATTTTTGGCGATTTGCATGTGCACGCTACCGGAGCAAGTAATGATACGGGTGGTGACAGTTTCCCGGAGGATATAAAATCTATTGCCTTAGAAAGAGGCATTTCATTCATTGTGTTAACCGACCACAGCAACAGCACAGGCAGTGATCCAAGTACTACAAAAGAAGATCCTGCATTGTTTAATATGGGACCTGAATTTCCATATTGGGATTTGGCAGCTAATCTTAGTGATGATCAGTTTTTAATGATTTGCGGTAATGAGTTAAGTCCGGTTGCCGATGAAAGTCTGGGTGAGCCAAGAGGTCATATTGGCTGTTTGCCGCGGGTTTTGGAAGGATTTGATACTGAAACTGCATTTATTGATCGGCCTAAAGGTGCAGTAACTGGCGGTGAAGCGCTTCAGCAAGCCACAGACAGAGGCTGCTATACCATTGTAAATCACCCTTATGGTATACTTCCCTGGATCAGATACGACTGGACTTCTTTAGAATATAATGCTATAGAAGTTTGGAATGGAACGATTGGCTTTGACGGAGCAGACAGGGCTGCATATGATATATGGATTTGCGATTTATTGGCCGGAAGGAATGTTAGCGCAATTGGTGCCAGTGATTGCCATCGCACATTTACCGAAGCGCCCGGCAGCGGAGTTGATCCGGCATTAGGTTTCCCGATGACAGGGGTTTTTGCGGAAGGATTTAACTGGCCTTCGATTATACAAGCCTTAGATAATGGGCAAACAATGATCGTTGAAGGTGAAAGCAGATTACAAATTGACGGTTATGATATTGAAGGTGCAAGAAATGAAACAAACGCTATGCATTACATACGTGTAAGAGGAAAAGCTGATGCAACTTTAGAAAATGCCGTTTTACAAATCAGATTATATCAGAACTGCGCCGACCCAAGACCTTCAAGCGAATTTCCTGAATTAACATTTGTTACACTACATGAAGAAAATATTGATGCCGGGATGGAGTTTGATATGCATATCATCCCTGAAATTGAAAGCGGTGTTTATGTGAGCACATTAATTGGGGAGGATGTTCATTTTGCAGCTTTAAGCAGAGCTAT
>JAHDHT010000304.1 GCA_020631175.1 Chitinophagales bacterium | reverse complement strand
GCTTCATTCACATAATGAATTGTTATGCCCGATTCTTTTTCTTCATTTTCAATCACCGCTTCGTGAACCTTCATTCCGTACATTCCTTTCCCTCCATATTTTGGTAAAAGTGCGGGATGGATATTGATCATTCGGTCTGAATATTTTTTAACAACCGGCAGAGGAATCAGCCATAAGAAGCCGGCTAATACAATCAGATCAGTTTTACATCCATCCAAAAAAGACAACAAATTTTCAGGGGACTTTAAGTCATCCTTCCGCATATGAAAAACAGGTACTTCGAAAGGCGCTAATCGTTCAAGCACACCCGCCTTTTCTTTATTGCAAACCAGACCGGCAACTTTAATGTGTTTATGATCTTTAAAGTAGTTACAGATATTAAGCGCATTCGTGCCAGAACCGGAGGCGAAAATTACAATATGCTGAATAGAATCAGAGTCCGAATTCATTATTAATTACTTGTTGGAAGAAGCTGTTCATATTTCCATCTCCATCCAGTTTATGTAATTCTAAAGTGCTTAAGACAAAGTTCGTATTGCCGGCATCATCTTTCTTTTTTGCCGCTACAATATTATTGCCTTCCCATTCGAAAGTTTCATTAGTATTATCATCGCGCGCAATCAACTCAGCAGCATATAGCGCTTCAGCACCCGGTACTAAATTGAAAGGTTTTACCACGCCGAAAAAAGCGGTGGAAGCAAGGTCTTCATAGTTGGCATCCAAAGCAACAATTGAAGCGGTGTCGGACATAAATATTGTTGTATCAACTGGCTCAGTCAGACTTTGGATTGGAGTAAACTCCAGGAAATTCGATTGCTCATCGAAGTTGGAAGAAATATAAACCGACATCAACATTTTCCCTCCATCATTAAAGAAATCAACCGTTGTTTTTTGCGCTAATGAAAGTGAACTCTCCGCATTATTTCCAAACCAGATAATCGATTCAAATAAATTAAAAACTCTGGTCTGTGTTAAATTATCTGCGCTTTGTTGCGTGAGATTTCCATATCCATCCGAAGCCTGAATCTGAATTCGATCAGCATTTGTAATGCCGCTTGCGCTTAATTGATCTGCATAAAATTCTTCGATTGTTGTACCGCTGTTTCCATAGGCATTTACCATTAAAACGGAAGAACTCACCGGCTTAATGTAAAGTGGCCGTGAAGCAGCAAAAGCAGAACGAGATTCGGAAAGGTCAACAGATCGAATATAAACGCGATTGGTATCTCCCATTATTAAAGCCGACAAGGTTTCATTTTCGGGCGATACATTATTATTAATATAGATGCGCGCATCAGAACTTGCCGCTGAAGGATCAGTCGCTTCAAAAGTGGCGCTGCTTGCTGTAATCGGCAAGACAAACGGTGTGCCTGTCGTGTCGTTTAAAAAGATTTCAAGATAACTCAGGTTACCTTCTCCATCCGGATCACTTGCTTCCCAGAAAACTTTAAATACCGGAAAAGAAATTTCAGGATTTACGAGTCCGTCAATAAAAGTAATTGCCGGAGGTGAATTTTTGATCGGATAATATAAACTTGCCGGCGTCGGGTCTGGCGTTCCATCATTATCGATCGCTCTAACTGTAAATTTAAAATCGAGGGTATCTTGTCCGGCCGGAGTAGCTAAAACAAAAATGCTATCCTGCGATGCGGTGCTTTCCCATTGGGTGGATGCCGTTACCGGATCATCGAAAGTGAATTCATATAAAGGAATAAATCCGTCTGTATCATCGCCCCACCACTGCACATGCACTTCCGACTCGAGCCGATCTGGTCCAAATCGAACGATCGTATCTACAACGGTATACGTTTCAGGAGCCATATTGGCATTGCCATCTCCTTCGAAACCTGTGTTACAGGCGAAGCAAAAAAGGAGCGCGATAAAAGGTAAAAAGAGCACTTTTTTCATGCGGCTCAAAGGTAATTAAAAGAAATGTTTAAGTCTGATTATGTAATAGAATTCCTTAAGAATAGATTTTCGAAAGCATATTTCAGGTTAAGCACCTGACAAAATTTTGACCCTGGATAAACGCTGTTTAAGATTTTAAGCCGTATATTTAATTTAATTAAACCCCTTTAATCATGCGTTTTTTTACAATTCTTTCGCTCATAACTTTATCGATCATTCTGATCAGCAGCGGAAACAAAAGCACGAAGCATCCCGGTTATGACGGATTCGCTTTCAGAAGTGGAGGTTTCGACGTAGTACTCGACCTTCCCGACACACCTTATGATTACACCAATGTAGAATTACCGGTGCATTATGAGAATTTAATTGGAATGTTCGGCGCGCCAAGTCTTGGTGAAGAAGTGAGCAACGAAGGAGCCACCTTAGGACGGGTGATCTTCTACGACAAAAACATGTCATTAAATAATACAGTTGCTTGCGCAACTTGTCATTTGCAGGAAAAGGGGTTTGCAGATGATCTGGCCTTCAGTGAAGGATTTGATGGCGCATTAACTTCGAGAAATTCATTAAACATTGCCGATTTTGGTTTCACTCATTATCCGGCTTTCTTCTGGGACGACAGTGAAACATCATTAGAAGAAATGGTGATTTTACCTTTCCAGAATGGAGATGAGATGGGAATGACCATGGACGAAATTGTTTCGAGAATGGAAGGAACCGATTATTATCCGGGCTTATTTTCGGATGCTTTCGGGACGGAGCAGATTACTTCTGAACGTATAGGTGATGCTTTATCTCAATTTTTGAGATCGATGTATATGGTCGACACCAAATTAGATCAGGGTATTGCAAACGGTTTTGCCGATTTTACTGCGGATGAATTGGATGGATTAGACATCTTCGCACAAAACTGTCAGAACTGTCATTCACAAACGATCACTTCTGAAGATCCTTTTATGAATGAATTGTTTTTCCAGATGTTTGAATTTTTAGGTCCGCATAATACCGGTCTCGATTTATTATTAGATGATTATGGCGTTGCCAATCATACCGGTGAAGTTACCGATGAAGGAAAATTCAAAACTCCGAACCTGAAAAATGTCGAGCTTACGGGGCCTTATATGCACGATGGTCGATTTGAAACATTAAGAGATGTAATTGACTTTTATAGCGATGGCATTTTACCACATCCGAATACGATCTTCACAGCGCATTTTCATTATACCGATGAAAGTATATTCCCGCAACCATTTACCGGTTTCGATTTCACAGAAGATCAAAAGAATTCTTTAGAAGCATTCTTATTAACCTTAACCGATGAAGGCATGATGACCGATGTTCGTTTCAGCGATCCATTTGTTTTAGAAGATGCGGTTGACATAGAGGAAATAAATGCAATAGCATTCACCGCTTATCCAAATCCATTCACAGATCAATTGCAAGTTCAATTCGAAAATACTTCAGCTTCTTTAGCGACGGTGAAGTTGTTCGATGTAAAGGGGCAGTTGTTACAGCACGGTGTGACTATGGGCAATACGTATACTTTAGATCGCGGCGATTTACCTGCGGGCAATTATTTGGTGGAAGTGATGATTGACGGCGAGCAGGGATTGAAGAAAATTTCGGCTCAGTAGGGGCGAATAAATTCGCCCTCTAAAAGACCGAACTAAGCCGAGGTAAAATTTTCCCGCAGGCGGGACCGTTTGAGCGAAGCGAATACGAGGGTGGAAAAAACGACCGAATTGGTTTGAACTTGAGTTTGACACTTGAACTTGAACTTAAAAAAACCCGAATTCTCCCGAGCGAAGCCGAGGGAACTTCCGGTTTACAAACGAAAATGCCTTTATTAAAAAT
>JAHDHT010000303.1:2661-3805 GCA_020631175.1 Chitinophagales bacterium | reverse complement strand
CACTTGCACTTGAAGATAAGCTCTTAAACTTAAGCTTAAACTTATACCTAAACTTAAAAAACATCATGCATGCCAAGTCGCCTCCTCTAGCCCTGATCGCAGAGAAAACCCGATGCTTTTGAAGTGCATGGATTAGGCTTGAGTGAAGGCTGACAGCGGAAGACTAACGAATGCCATAAGCCATTGCCTGAAAGAGCAGCGCGTTGCAACGAAGAGCAGGTTATAATGCCGTTTAAGTACCTAAACTTTGTTGCTTCACTTATAAATATATAATCTTGACAAAAATTGATCGTTACAAACAATATCGTTATCTTTGCGTGCTTATGAATAAAATCATTTTAGGTTTTTTCTTAATATGTAATATCTTGGTTATCACATCTTGTGATCCTTATCAGAAGGTTCTTAAATCTACGGATTACGAATTTAAGCTGGTTAAAGCGAAAGAATATTACAATGAGGGTGAATATAGCAGGGCAATTCCCTTGTTTGAGGAGCTGATTTCGGTGTATAAGGGCACAAAAAGCCTGGAGAAAATCTACTATTTTTATTCGTATGCCTTGTTCGGGCAAAAGGATTATTTGCTGGCGGAGTTTTATTTTAAAAATTTCCATACATATTATCCAAAGAGTATTTATGCGCAGGATGCTTTGTTTATGGTGGCTTATTGTAATTATCAGCTGTCGCCAAAGGCTAAACTGGATCAGACTTACAGCCGAAAGGCGATTGATCAGTTTCAATTGTTTATCAATACTTATCCTGGCAGCGAGCAGGTAAAGGAGGCGAATGACCTTGTTGAAGAGATTCGGGCTAAAATGGAGGAGAAATCTTTTGAAGCGGCGAAAATGTATTACCATCAGGAAAAATATCGGGCGGCTTCGGTGGCTTTTGAGAATATGTTGAAGGAGTTTCCGGATACAGAATATGATGAGGAAGCGACTTTTTTAGTGCTTAAATCGAACTTTTTATATGCTGAAAACAGTATAGATAGTAAGAAGGAAGAGCGTTATAGAAAGACGATTGATATTTATTATGATTTCAGCAACCGCTACCAGGAAAGTAAGTGGATTAAGGATGCTGAGAAGATATTTGCAGAATCAGAAAATTATTTATCTAAAATAAAAGTATAAAAATGAGCGAAAAATTA
>JAHDHT010000303.1:1239-2561 GCA_020631175.1 Chitinophagales bacterium | reverse complement strand
TAACGGATATGAGTTTCATATCCGTTATTTTTTAAATGACTATTGAATGAGCTTGAAAGGGAAGCGGATTTTATTGGGTGTTTGTGGCAGCATTGCCGCCTATAAATCGGCATTTCTGACTCGTTTGTTGGTGAAAGCCGGTGCTGAGGTAAAAGTCTTGATGACGAATGATGCGCAGGAATTTGTTGCGCCACTCACTTTTAGTACTTTAAGTAATCATCCTGTTCATACTTCCTTTTATAATGAGCATGGCGCTGTCTGGAATAGTCATGTCGAAATGGGGCTTTGGGCCGATGCCTTTATCATTGCGCCCTGCACGGGTAATACCATCGCTAAACTGGCCCGTGGTCAGAGCGACAGTTTGTTAACGGCTACTTATACTTCCGCTCGTTGTCCGGTTTATGTTGCTCCAGCGATGGATCTGGATATGTGGAAACATCCATCCACTCAAAGAAATGTTGATCAGTTAAAGGAAGATGGTGTTCGGGTAATTCCGGTGGGTTTTGGTGAATTGGCCAGTGGTTTGAGTGGTGAAGGACGGATGGCTGAACCTGAAGATATTGTTGCTTTTCTTGAATATTCAATGGGGATGGATGCGGCTTCTGTCGGCGGACATGCTCTGGCAGGAAAAGAAGTGGTTGTTAGTGCGGGACCAACTTATGAGGCTATTGATCCGGTTCGATTTATCGGTAATCACTCCAGCGGACGAATGGGGATTGAGGTGGCTAAAGCTGCGGCTCGTTCGGGTGCTCAGGTAAAATTGGTTTTGGGACCTTCTTCTTTAGCGGCTGAATATCCGGGTGTTGAAATTTTCAGGGTAAAATCGGCACAGGATATGTTTGATACTATTATGCAGTTTCAATCTTCGGCAGATGTTGTTGTAAAGGCGGCGGCTGTTAGTGACTACACCCCTTTGGATCCTTCGGATGTGAAAGTGAAGAAGAAAGACGGTGATTTATCGATTGCTTTAAAGCGAACGACAGATATTTTAAAGACTTTGGGGGAGCAAAAGCGGCCCGGTCAATTATTAGTAGGATTTGCTTTGGAAACAAATAATGAGATGGAATTTGCCCAGAAAAAGCTGGAGAAAAAGAATCTGGATTTTATCGTTTTGAATTCTTTACAGGATAAAGGGGCCGGATTTAAGCATAATACGAACAAAGTTACCTTCATTGATCGCAACAATAAGGTAGAGGAAAAAGAGTTAAAATCTAAGCGGGAGGTCGCTGAAGATATTATTGATAAAATAAATGAATTATTAAAGGCATGAACAGAATTTTTGTAATCGTTTTTGTTGCTTTTTTTGGATGGATGGATGGGGC
>JAHDHT010000303.1:0-1139 GCA_020631175.1 Chitinophagales bacterium | reverse complement strand
TTAGATTATAACGATAAAGAGTATTTAAATGAAATTACTTCTTTGCTTGCTTATTATGCGAATATTATAATCGCTTTAGATTATGATAGTTTTTCATTAAATGGCGGACAGAAATATTTTATGATTGCGCAGAACATTGTGAATGCTGCTCAGAATAATTCTATTAGTACCGGATGGAAACCGTTTGGCACAACCATTAATCGTTATTGGTTTATTGAAAATAATTTAAATAACCGTTACCGCTTTTTAAGAGAAGTGGCTTATGAATATCACCGGGAAGGATTAGATGTGATGTATGATGATGTATTTGGTGGTCGTGAAGCGATTGTAAACACCTTAGAAAAAATTGAACGTGTTCACAATGAAAGTCCGAACTCGATGGCGATGAAATTATTCTTTAATGCCAAGGCTGATGAGATGGTGAAAATCCTTCAGCAGGCAAGTCCGATCGAGAAAACAAAAGCCGTTACAATTCTCACTAAAGTTGATGCTTCGAATGGAAATAAGTATCAAAAGATAATGCAGAGTGGTGGTAAGTTTGGGCGATAGGCTTATCGTCTAAAATCTTCATTAAAATCGGGGTGATCTTCTACTACTATTGTATCTGAAATTCGATCGTGCCAGCCATCTGTTCTGTCTCCTAAATATGAAAATGCTTCAAAAGGAATCATTCTTGAAAAAGATCTTTTTACCAGTTGTTCACCATTCATCTTTTCATAGTCTTCATCAATAGCTCTGGTCTTTGTTAATAGTTTTCCTATGGTTTTTCCTTTGAAAATGCCCTCCAGTATCAAATAATAAATTGGGTAAATAAATATTGCTGAAATATTGATTAATAAACTTAAGCCTGGTGATTCAAGGCTTGCAGCTACATCAGCTTCCGGCATCGTAAAGCCCATTACTAATCCTACAATAATAAAAAAGGAAAAGAAGAATACATTAACGATTGTAGTGTCAATCAAATAATTCGCAAAGCGTTTGCCTTTGGAAGCGACAGGGTATTTTTTACTTTTTTCTAATAAATTCGTTTCAGGAAAACCAACATCTATTGGATTGTTTGGAGTATTCATTGCAGGTTGTTTTTTTTGAAATTAAAAAGTTTTTAATAAAATTTCAAATCGGTAAAAGTCTATGGATAA
>JAHDHT010000302.1 GCA_020631175.1 Chitinophagales bacterium | reverse complement strand
ATGAAAATGGTATTGAACGTATGCTGGAAAACCCAGACCCGAACCGTGTGTATAACAGCGGTTATAGTCAAATTGATTTATTACAGAAAGTTCGTTTTAAACCGAACCTGAAAAATGATTTTATTTTAAATCTTCAATATTCTACTTCAACAAATATTCCACGTTCTGATCGCTTGAATGATGTGGTAGAAGATGCCACCAGTCCAACAAGAGAAGTATTGAAATTTGCGGATTGGTACTATGGCCCGCAACAGCGTTTGTTAGCTTCTTTACAACATCGTTACACTTCAAACAGTGGTCGTTGGATGGACGGTATGCAGACCGTTGTTGCTTATCAAAAAATCGATGAAGATCGTATTAGGCGAAAGTTTGGAAGTACACAGGAGTCGTTCAATCGGGAGGATGTGCACGTCGTTTCTTTGAATTCTGATTTTAATAAAACGATTAATGCCTTACATAGTTTGCAATATGGTATTGAGGCTACTTACAATTATGTCGAATCTGAAGCTTATGATTTAAATATTGATGCTACTGAAAAGATGGCAAACCCGATAAGCCGTTATCCTAATGCGGGCAGTAGCATGGGTACTCAAGCAGCTTATTTACGCCATAAGTGGACCGTTAGTGATAGATTGAAACTGACCAATGGTATACGAATGAATTTTATTCAGCTTGATGCGAATTATACGAATGAAATTACTGAATTACCTGTCCGTTCTTTTAATGGAAACTTTGCAGCACTAACAGGTGGTTTAGGCTTAAACTATGTTTTAACAAAAGATACCCGATTAAAATTTAATGCCGGAACCGGTTTCCGGGCACCGAATATTGACGACAGCGGAAAGTTCTTTGATCCTCAGCCGGGTCAGATTGTAGTTCCGAATTTTAATGTTCGTCCGGAGTATGTAATCAATACCGATTTTGAAATAGATCACTCCATTGCTGATCGTGCTCAAATTGAATTTAGTGCTTTTTATAATTATATATTTAATGCTATTGTTCGTCGACCTTATATTTTAAATGGTATGGATAGCATTACTTTTGAAGGAGAGCCGGGTGCTGTTTTCGCAAATACCAATGCAGGTGAAGCGACAGTAATGGGTATTTCGGGTGGATTAAGATTTCAAATAGGTCAGCATTTTGAACCTTACTTTAATCATAATTTTGTTTTTGGAAGAGATTTAACGGAAGCTGTTCCTTTAGGTCATATTCCACCTCAGTATGGTAGAGCGGGTGTTCGCTTTAATAACGTTTCTTCAGGCTTGTCGGCAGATTTATTTACGATATACAATGGCTGGAAACGTATTGATGACTACTCTCCTTTCGGTGAAGATAAAGAGAGTGAAGCAACGGTTGATGGAACTCCATCCTGGGCTATCGTTAATTTTAAAGCCGGTTATCAGATTAGCGATCTCTTGCATATTTCTGCGGGAATAGATAATATCTTAGATATACACTACAAGCCTTTTGCTTCCGGCATCAGCGGACCGGGTCGAAATTTCGGTGTTGCATTGAGGGCAGATTTTTAACTTACTATAGTTGTTTGATCTTTGAAAGAGTGAATAATATCACTTTTACAAAATAAATATTTTTGTTCCTTGTAGGGGCGAATTAATTCGCCCCTAAAGAAAAGATATTATTTTAGCAGCATGAATAAAGTGATGCTGTTAATTTTGGATGGATGGGGCTATGGTTCGGTTCCGGAATCGGATGCTATTCTTCAGGCCGATACACCTTGTTTCGATGGTCTTAAATCGAAGTACCCGAACAATACATTGATAACATACGGTCGGGATGTAGGTTTACCAAAAGGTCAGATGGGGAACTCTGAAGTGGGTCATATGAATATTGGTGCCGGAAGAGTTGTTTTCCAGGAATTAACGCGTATCAATATGATGGTAGAAGATGAAAGCTTTTATCAAAATGAAGTTTTGGTTGATGCTGCAGAAAAAGCTGTGACTGCCGATAAAGCTTTTCATTTAATGGGTCTGCTAAGTGATGGCGGAATTCATTCGCACATCAATCATTTAAAAGCATCTATAAAATTACTGGCAGATAAAGGGGTTTCGAAAATATGCATTCATATTTTTACGGATGGAAGAGATACAGATCCTAATAATGGAATTACTTATGTGAGTCAGATTGAAACGTTCATCAAAGATTACCCTGCTGCAGTTATTGCTTCTATTGGCGGCCGATATTATGGGATGGACAGAGATCAACGCTGGGAAAGAATTAAACTGGCTTACGATGCTATTGTTCACGGAACCGGAAGTGAAGCACAGGATGCTGTAAAAGCTATTGAACATACTTACAATGAAGGTGTAACAGATGAGTTTATAAAACCCATTGTGATTACCGATGAAAACGGTAAGGCTAAAGGCTGTCTTAATGAAGGTGATTTTGTTTTCTGTTTCAATTTCAGAACTGATCGATGCAGACAAATTACACAGGTCTTAACACAAGAAGATATGCCTGATCACTCTATGCGGAAATTAGATTTGAATTATTATACAATGACGGAATACGATTCATCTTTTCAAGGTGTTCATGTTGTTTTAAAAAAGGATGATTTAAAAAATACTTTAGGCGAAATGATAGCTGCTTCAGGTAAAACTCAATTAAGAGCGGCTGAAACTGAAAAATATCCGCATGTTACTTTTTTCTTTTCGGGTGGAAAGGAAGAAGCTTTTCAAGGTGAATCAAGAATACTGGTGAATTCACCTAAAGTCGCTACCTATGATCTGCAACCTGAAATGAGTGCCTACGAATTGAAGGATAAAGTTTTAAAACACTTAAAAGATCAGCCTGATGATTTTGTAGTTTTAAATTTTGCGAATACGGATATGGTCGGACATACAGGTATATTTGAAGCCGGTAAAAAAGCAGCAGAAACGGTCGACCAATGTGTTGCTGAGATAATTCCATTCGCTTTAGAAAATAACTACATTCCAATTATTATTGCTGATCACGGCAATGCCGATTTTATGATAAATGAAGATGGAAGTCCTCACACAGCTCATACGGTTAATCCGGTTCCTGTTATTGTAGTAAATGAACATTATTCAATAAAAGATGATGGTAAGTTGGGAGATCTCGCTCCAAGTATCTTAAGTATGATGGGAATTGATATTCCGGAAGAGATGAGCGGTGAAGTTATTTTTGAAAAAGGAAAATAGATTATTAAAAATCATTCTCACCTCCTTCCAAAGGCTGAGCCACTTTGTCCTCGAGAAAACGAGCGTAAACAAAATTGGGGTGGTTATTTTTTTAATGGAACTTATCTTGAAAAGATTTTTATTTATTAAAACAAATAACTCTCAACTGAGGACTGAAAACTGAGCACTCAAACCAAACAACTTTAACAAAAAAATCCCGAAGCCTTTCGGCCCCGGGATTGGTGGTTGTTGAAAATTATTTTTTAACGACTTTCAGATATTCAATTTCATCGCCATATGTGAATATGATTACATACACACCTTTTGCAAATTCACTGAAATCTAATTGTGTTTCATTTTGAACAATATCAATTGGTAATTTGGAAATCATTAACTGCCCGGCTGCATTAAAGACCGTTACATTATTTAATTTCTCAGAACAATTATCACAAATAACGGTTACAAGATCTCTTACTGGATTCGGAGTAATTGTAAAGACATTATCATCTTCATAAATCGGTTCCTGAATCTCTTCTTCATCTTCAACTATACAGTCGACCCCACTTGTTTCGAAATAAGTGGTACAACCTGTATTATCTGTCACCTCTAATTCAAAGCTATCACCAGCATTATAAGGTCCGAAAGTCATTAATTGAT
>JAHDHT010000301.1 GCA_020631175.1 Chitinophagales bacterium | reverse complement strand
CTTATATTAAATTCTAATTTATCATCTAAAACATGCGCTACTTGTTTTTCCAGATCAGCAGATCTTAAATCCCAAAAGTAACGGGAAGAATAGGCGGCATCGATTAAACCGGGCGCATTTCTTTTGGTGTATTGTCCGGCCGTATTCGTAAAACTCTTAGGCTGACCGTCACTGAATGCTTTGGAAGGATCATGACAGGAAGCACAACTCATATTTAAGTTCTTTGAAAGAGCGGGATCATAAAATAAATATCGGCCTAACTTAATAGAAAGAGGATTGTCTAAATCTTTATGGGTGAATTCTGCGAAATGATTGGTATTAATAAAATCTTCATCGAATAGATTTTCGCTGTCATAGTTTTGAGCATGTGTCCTGAAATTTTCCAGTTTATAGCCGAGATCGGTTTGGAGATCGGCTAAGGATTTATAGAGTGGATTAATATAACTCTTCAAAAAGGACATATAATCTAATTCTTCCAAACTATAATTGGCATCCTTCAAAAAATCATCCGCACAATAAACGGCATCCTGAATTGCTTTTATTTCTTTTGTTTTTTTCGGGTGGATGTTGTTGATTAAATTCAGATAGGTATCGAGACTTTGAAAAACGCTTGAGGACTCATAGATTCCATTTGCCGATCCGGGGGTATCGAAACCACTTAAACCTAAAGTGAACATTCGAACCATTGCAGAGCGCATAGCTTCAATCGTTTTTTTAAGCGTCATGTTTTCATTACTGAAAGCTTGACGCCCTCGGGTTAAATGCATTTTTATAATATGAATTTCTCTGGAGGTTTCCTTCAGAATCGCTTCAAAAGATTCATCGGAATAAATGAGTTCATCTAAATATTGTAAGCCGTTCGGATCGATGATGTCAATAGCCGCATCTTCTTTATGAAGCTTGGGTAAAGGTCCGCCATTAATGTAGAGATAAACAAATTCAGGTTCATAATAGTCTAAAAGGAATTCTATTTTCTTATAGCTTTTACGAAGCTCAAGTAGAGCTGTTTGTAATGCTTCTTTCGATTCAGCTTTGTGCATTTGTTCGATGAAGATGCGTGTTTGCTCTATGGTAGCGTCGTAATCTTTAGTGAATTGCTCATTAAATACAGCATCGGTATCACTTTTTCCTTCCTTTTCGGTAATGTAAAAGCCAAGTAAGATCGGACAGATCAGGCAACAAATGAGCATGAATCCTTTCATCGGTTTATTATACGAATAAAATAGAAAATTGGTCTGTTGGGTGGATGTTTATTCTTTTGGAAGGATGTGTTGTTTATTGCTTCCATAGTCATCCCGAATACAATGAGGGATCTTGCTATTCGATTACCATTGGATCTTTTGAATAAGAAGATTCCTCGCTTCGCTCGGAATGACGTTTGGGTTGCGAATATCCGTACTGGCAAATTTGTGCATTCGATATTCCAAAATATTCAGACCCCTAAAACATGGTTCTTTGTATTACAAACTATAACAAACAACAAATCATAAAAATAAATTGAACCATGAGAACTTTAGTATTAACAATCGCAATCATCTTAATTACTTTTTTATCAAAAGCACAAACGAACAAAACAGGCTGGCAAATGGATCGCATCGCCCCTTCGGTTGGACTTCACTTTATTGAAGGACGCAGCAATGCCAACCCTCATTTCGGATTAACCTATGGCACAGTAAATGGCTTTACTTTAAAAACATCTTATAATACTGTTTCCCGATATGCCAATGCAAGACCATCTGATTATAAAGGTGAAAAGAAACCCTATGACTTTTTTAGATCAACAGATATTATGGTCGGATACAGAGCTTTTTTAGGTGATAAGCAAAATTTTTCTTTTACAATGAATGGCGGAGTTGGATTTGTAACAACTACTAAAGCAAAGAATTTTGTTGCAATAGAAGAGGAGAGTTTATACACCGGTTATATTCCTGTTGATCTAATTATTTTAGCAGTTGACATCGCCGATGGGGTAGATGAAAACTACGAATTCGATTATGTAAAAGAAAGGAAATTAGGTATACTGATAAATCCTGAATTAGGTATTCGTACAGGGCATCCTTTATCTCTTTTTGTTTCACCTTACATCAATTTAAATAAATCAATTACGGTTTCTTCTTTTCATTTGAATCTTACCTATAACTTTTTGAAATAAAATAAGGTTTAGTTTAAATGGAGCGGTTATGCTATAGGCATACCGTTCCATATTTTTTACGTATTACTTTTTTGTAAGAGGTCATCCTGCCTGAAAAGAGGGATTTTGGAATTGAAGAACGCTTTGTTTTTCGAGTAGAAAGATTCCTCGCTTCGCTCGGAATGACCTTTCGCTAAACACTTGCTACTTGTACCTTAAACCTTACTAAAAAAAATCTACTGCACCAGAATATTAAACAAATCCTGATTCTCGTTCACCGACTGAAACTGAAAATTGTTATTTTTCATTCGTTCAATCAAAGGCTCATAGTTTTCTTTCTTTTGTAATTCAATACCTACCAGAGCCGGACCGTATTCTTTATTATTACGTTGGGTATATTCGAAACGACTGATCACATCTTGCGGACCTAATACTTTAGATACAAAATCTTTTAATGCACCAGCTCTTTGCGGGAAACGGATAATGAAGTAATGTTTTAATCCTTCATACAATAAAGAACGTTCTTTAATTTCTTCTGTTCTTAGAATATCATTATTTCCTCCCGATAAAATGCAAACGATATTTTTCCCTTTAATTTTATCGGCGACCTGATCTAAAACAGCAATGGTTAATGCGCCTGCCGGTTCAGCTACTATTGCCTGTTGATTATACAGTTCTAAAATGGTACTGCAAATTTTTCCTTCATGTACCAATAAAACCTCTTCAATGATATTTTTTAGGATGGAAAAAGTTTCGCGTCCTACTTTTTTTACTGCGGCTCCATCTACAAATTTATCCATCACTTCCAAAGGAGAAATTTCACCCGCATCAATTGAATTTTTCATTGCCGGTGCACCTAAAGGTTCTACTCCGAATATTTTAGTGGAAGGATTCACCTGTTTTAAATAAGAACCAACTCCGGCAGATAAACCACCTCCACCGATCGGAATAAAAATATAATCAATATTCTCATCCATCGCTTCCAGAATTTCAACACCAACAGTCGCTTGTCCCTCAATTACTTTTTTATCATCGAAAGGATGAATGAAAGCTTTACCATTCGCATCACCATATTCTTTTGCTGCCGCAAAAGCATCATCAAAAGTATCTCCACTTAAGTGAATCTCTACATTTTCTTTCCCGAAAAACTCAACCTGTCTTATTTTTTGCTTTGGGGTAGGTACCGGCATAAAAATTTGTCCTTTGATACCCATTTTATTACAAGAAAAGGCGACACCCTGAGCGTGGTTTCCGGCACTTGCACATACAATACCTTTTGAACGTTCTTCTTCTGAAAGACTTGCAATTTTGTTATATGCCCCTCTGTTTTTATAAGAACGAACGACGTTTAAGTCCTCACGTTTTAGCCACACACGTGCTCCATAGCGTTCGCTTAGTAAACTATTGAACTGAAGTGGTGTTTCCGGTACGATATGCTTAAGTCGCTGACGAGCTTTCAATATGTCCTGTAATGGAATCATTGGGTAGTAAAGGTAAAATATTCTTGTAATAAATTACAGGAGCGAGGTTAGGGGAGGAGAATAAGGTGCGTGGTGAGAAGTGCTGGAATTGACTGGATAAATTTAGAGGCGAGAATCGAGAAGCGAGAGACGAGAATAAAGTTTGAAAATCAGTAATGTAAATCGAATCCGAAAACAATAGAGATGAGTATAAACATTTTTAATTTTAAACTTAAGCTTAA
>JAHDHT010000043.1:17241-23285 GCA_020631175.1 Chitinophagales bacterium | reverse complement strand
GCAGGGGCGGATAATTTCGTCCCTGCTTTTAAGAAATTTTATACCCCCTTTTTCAAACAGGAATAAATTTATTTTATTCCTGTTTTTTTATTCTTAAAGTAATCTAGCTAATCCCGGCATAATTAATCCCTGTTAAACGATGCATATCATAATTAAAAGTAGACAGGTCGTTTTGATTAAACTTTGAAATATCATCATGACCGCATGAACGAGCTATTACTTTCACTAATTCATTGCTCGCATGAAAAAAGTTATGGAGCTGCTTTGCTGAAGAATCAATAATTAATCGACTTCTCAAATGTTGTTTCTGAGTTGCAATTCCAACCGGGCAATTATTACTAGAACAAGCTCTCATTCCAAGACATCCAATTGCTTGCAATGCGGCATTAGAAACGGCAATAGCATCGGCTCCTAACATTAAAGCTTTCGCAAAATCTTCTGCAACTCTTAAGCCACCGGTAATTACTAAAGTAATGTCTCCCGCACCTATTTTATCCAAATGTTTTCTTGCTCTCGCCAAAGCAGGAATAGTTGGAACATTAATGTTATTCCTTAAAATGGTTGGTGCAGATCCTGTTCCTCCTCCTCTTCCATCCAAAATAATATAATCGACGCCTACTTTCAGAGCAAAATCAATATCTGCTTCAATATGACTGGCAGCAATTTTAAATCCGACCGGTATACCACCCGTTTTCTCACGTACCTCATTAGCTACAGCTTCGAAATCACCTGCAGTAAACAAGTCAGGAAAAGCGGCTGGCGATATTGCAGTTTGTCCAACTTCCAAACCTCTTACTTCTGCAATTTTTTGAGTTACTTTAGATCCCGGTAAATGCCCCCCGGTTCCTGTTTTTGCACCTTGTCCTCCTTTAAAATGAAAAGCTTGAGTTTTAACCACTTTATCCCATGAAAAGCCAAATTTTCCCGAGGCTAATTCGTAAAAATATTTTGAGTTATTGGCTTGTTCTTCTTCAAGCATTCCTCCTTCACCGCTACAAATACCTGTACCGGATAATTCAGCACCTTTTGATAAAGCAATTTTTGCTTCCATTGATAATGCACCAAAACTCATATCAGAAACAAAAAAGGGAATTTCTAACTCTAATGGTTTTTTTGCATTAGGACCGATAATAACTTTTGTACTTACTTCTTCTTCATCTAATAAAGGACGATTCGCAATTTGCGCCGGCAAGAATTGAATATCTTCCCATTTAGGTAAAGTATTTCGATCTACGCCCATTGAGGCAGAAGGACCATGATGCCCCCAATTTTTTAAACCATTTTTTGATAATTCTTTTATGTAAGATGTATACGGTTCCGTTGGCTCCGGATGTGTATCTGCATATTGACCTAAATAATTATCTCTTTGAAATGGTTGAGGATGTTCATTTAAATAATTATTTATTTCATCTTCATCCACATAAACATATCCGTCTTCAATTTCTGAATAAAATTTATGTAAAGCTTCACTATTGTTATATTCACTTACTCCTGTATCAATTCGATAATCCCAATTATGAACCCCGCAAATCAAGTTATCTCCATCTACAAATCCATCCGCCATCAAGGCACCTCGGTGAAGGCATCTTCCATACAAAACAGAAACATCATTATCATATTTAACAATTACCAAGTCAAGACCATTGACTTGTTTACCTGAAGGTTTGCGATCTTCAAGATCACTAAGTTGAATTAATTTAAGTTTTTTCATTAGAATTCAATAAGTTACTAATACACTAATTAATTGTAAAATACTATATTTTAAGAATTCTAATAAAGTTGATCGCAAGAATGTCAAAATCAACAAAAGCGCTTTTTGGAAAGAAATTTAAAGACTAGATTTTTCCCAAAATCACCAAAAAAATGCATTTTTTCACCAATGAAATTTCATTTACAATAAAGAACTTTAGAAGTTTTTGAGAATACAAAATCTATTAAAAAAATTATTAATCTTCCTGAGCACGATTAATGATATCACTTGCGCTACCTTTTCTCTTTTCACTTTTATCCAGATATTGATTTCCGAACTTGTAGGTTAGTTTTAATTGGTAAACCGGGGCATCCCAAACAGAATTTATATTCGCTACTGTATTATCATAATCTAAAGAACCGGTGAAAAACTTAGTGACAAAATTGTTAGCACTTAGCTTCACCGTTAGGTCTTCATCCAAAAATTTCTTTTGCAATCCCCCACTCAATCCAAACATCTCTTCAAACTGAATAATCCCATCCTGGCCACCACTTGTATACCAGCCGGATAACTCCGCCTTAATATCTAATGGTAAAGTATAATTAGCTTGTAAGAAACCGGTAAATGTCCAGGCTCCCTGATCAAAAGCTACTTCAGGATTTGAATACTCATTATAATAAGTCATCACTCCGGCATATCCGCCTAAACCTTTAATTGGATCAAGTGGTAAAAAGAGACTTCCGCCATATTTAGTGAAATCACTTAAATTATCATCATAAGCAAAAGTAACTCCGCTTTCTGTGTCCTGTTCAGTAATTAAAGTGATTACATCTTTTGTTTTTGCGTATTCCAGGTTAAAGAAAGGTTGCTTTTCATAGGTAACCGATAATTTAGACGAATGCGTTAATTCTGGTCTTAAAAAAGGATTACCAGTTTCATAAGTAAAAGGATCAATAAAATATAAAAATGGATTCAGGGATGAATACCGGGGACGATCAATACGATAACTGTAATTTATAACCACGCCAATATTATTGGTAATTTCTCTTCCAATGGAAGCACTTGGAAAAAATTGTTTTATGGTTCTGTTAGTTGTAGAATCTAAAGTTATTGAATATCCATCCGAATAACTTGCTTCATATCTGAGGCCACCCGTTAGATTCCATTTTTCTCCTCCATAGGTTACTTTTCCATAACCGGCATAAATACTTTCTTCAAATAAAAAATGATTAGTTTGAAGAGGATTTAATAACCAGTTTCCACTGTCAAAATATTCAGTTCTTAAATCATTATCGAGATCTGCAAAAGAGTATTTTGCTCCTGTCTGAAATTTCAATGTTTTACCAACAGGTTTGGTGTAGTCAACTTTAGCTGCGTATATAGCTGTTTTACCTGGTCTTCTTGTTCTTTGATCTGCAAAATCAGTTTGCGGCTCACCTCCTACTAAAGTTCTGGTATCTGCATCAGAACGCACATCAAAAAATGCAGCATTAAAATCTAAATCAAGACGTTGACCTGAAGTGTCTAATTCAATACTATAATAAGCTGTATTATTTAAATAAGCCCATTTTCGATCTAAACTATTAGTAGTAACTAATGTATCTGATTCAAGTGAAGTCGAATAATTTAAAATTGTTGTGTTAATATTATCACGTACATTCAAACTATGCACACCATTTACCGAGAAACCAACGGTCTGCCTGTCATTAATATAAAAATCCACCCCACCCGATGCTCTCCATGTAGATGGAATACTTGGGTTTAGATTTCTTTGTATGTATTCAATATTATCTAATGTGCGATCAATATTCAACTCTTCATAATAGTAGTTTTTACTGTATCCGCCACTTCCATAAAAATTCCATTTCCCTTGTCTCGAATTTAAACTCAGCCCTATTCTTCTTCTCCAGTCAAAACCACGACCTAAACCTACGCTAATACTACCGTTCGTTCCGTAAAGCTTATTTTTCTTCAGTATAATATTGATTACCGGTCCTGTTCCTTGTGCGTCAAATTCTGCTCCCGGTTGATGAATCACTTCAATCTTTTCGATATTGTCACCTGGCATTTCTTTTAGCAAGGTTTCAATATCCATATATTCGGTCGTTCTTCCATCAATTAAAATAGTCGGACTACCGGAGCCTGCCATGCTAAGTTGATCATTCACGACTAAAACACCCGGAACTCTTTGTAAAACATCTAATAAGTTTCCATCCGCTCCGGTTACATTATCAGCTACATTGACGACAAGCCGGTCGACGGTCTGCTCGATTAATGGCTTTTTAGCAACAATAGAAATCTCATCCAGCACTTCTGCATCAGTGCTTATTTTGATTTCGAAAAGAGGGGCTGATCCAGCTTCAAAAGATTCTGTAAAATAATCTTTGTAGCCAAGCATCATTACTTTTAAATAATAGCTGCCCTCTTTCTTGTCTTTAAATGAAAAACTACCGTCATCTTCGGTAGTTGTTCCATCTACAAACGTAGAATCGGGTAATGCATATCGAATAACATTGGCGTATGCCATTGCCTGATTTTTTTCATCTGATACTGTACCGCTTACTTGCTGGGCATTAGTATAACTGAATGAAAGAATGCTTAGGAGGAGAAGAATGTGTTTCATAGTATAATCTCTAAACGTAAAGACAAGCGTTTTTGCTTTGAGTTGCTTGCAAATTAACATGTTATGTGATTGATTGTAAAGAAAGCTTCTCCTGTTTAAGAAATTTTAAACTGATCATTTAATTAAAGGTTAATTTTTGCTCTTTAATCCAGCTATCTTCTTCTCCATAAAAGCCTTTTCATATATATTTTGAGCACATTTAACAGCCTTTTGCATCTGTTCTATGGCTTCTTCTATTTTTCCTTTTTGGATGGATAATTCAGCACATACTCCGTAATACATATACATTCGCTGATTTAATTTTTCCGGATCAATTTCATTCAACATCTGTTCTGCTTTTGATAAAGCTCCCGACTGTATATGAATAAGTGCGATATTTAATTTTGTTAATTCGGATGGATGGAATTCACTTAAAAACTCAAAGTAATTTAAAATAGCTTCCCAATTGGTTGATGCATAAGTTTCGGCATTCACATATTCGGCTAAAATGGCAGCTTCGAGATGATAGGCACTTATTTTATCATAATCCATTGCCTTATTTAAAGCCACATTACCTAATTGAATCAATTCTATATTCCATAATGATCGATCCTGATTTTTCAGATCAATCAAATCTTCCCGGTCTGAAAGTTTAGCTTCCATTTTAGCAGCATGTAAACAGAAAATTGAATATATAGCATAGACATATCCATTTCTGAATTTTTCCTGTTTTAAGAGAAGGCTAATCAAACGAATAGCTTCTGCACATAAATCTTTTCGAACGATTTTATCCGGTGAAGAAGAATGATATCCTTCATTGAAAATTAAATACAAAACTTTACAAACACTTTGCATTCGTTCATTTATCTCAGAAGCTGAAGGAATTTCAAATTTTATATCATTTTCCCGAATACTTTTTCTCGCCCTTTGTAAGCGTTTTTTTATTGTGTCTGTTTTACTTAAAAGAGCAGCTGCAATTTCTTTATCTCCAAAACCGGATATGCATTTTAATGCAAATGCAATTTGCTCCTGTTGACTTAGTTTTGGATGACATACTGTAAAGATCATTCTAAGCTGAGCATCTTCAATTTCATTAGCTGTAAAGAATTCATCTACCTGGGCCATTACACTTCCAGATTGAACATTCGAAATATTATCCATCCTGATTTTGCCACTTCTTAATAAATCGATAGCCCGGTTTTTTGCAGCCCGCATTAACCAAGCTTCCGGATTTTCGGGTTGATTCATCTGCCAGGCTGCCATTGCTTTTATAAAAGTATCCTGAACAGCATCTTCAATTAAGTTTAAATTGGAAAGGCCAAAAACACGTACTAATGAAGCGACCATCTTTCCGCTTTGATGGCGAAAAAGATGGTCGATCATTTGCTTATTTTTGGATTGATCAGGATTCAAACCGTTCAATTTCTCTTACTTCAACTGAACCGTCTGGTTCAAAATCAGGATAATCTTTTGCAATTTCAGTTGCTTCCTCTAGACTTTTTGCCTCGATTAAAAAGTATCCTCCTATCACTTCTTTCAATCCGGCTGAGCTTTGATCGGTTACAAGCATCTCTCCTCCTTCTATATTTCTGATGTTCGATTTTAGAGCATGGCCTCCTTTATAAATGCCTTTTGCTTCCAATTTTTGTTGCCATTCCCACCAGTAGCCTAACTTTTGTTGTATTTCTTCCGGGCTTAATCCTAAATCTCCGTAATTCGGTCCTTTGAATAATAATAAGTATTCGTTCATCT
>JAHDHT010000043.1:15720-17141 GCA_020631175.1 Chitinophagales bacterium | reverse complement strand
GGTTTTGTTGCTTCCTGAATTTGTTCCGGTGTTGCCGTCATCATTGATTGTACTGCACTAGCAGTTGCGTGGTAAGTAACTAAAAAAGTTTTCATGATTATAAATTTTTGTGCTTATAAATTAAATTCATCAGGATGACGTTAGCCGGCAAAGAAGTGAGGACAAGATTTGAAAATTTTATTGAAAAAATTTAGCAGAATATCATAAAGAGCTGTAAATCTATGTGTTATGAGGTATAAAAAATTTTCAATATTTCACAGCAAAGAAATACGGAAGCAACAAATGAACAGAATAAATTTCAGACACAATCTCATAAAACCAATATTTACTTTCATGTAAATTATGATATATGGTAATTTTCAACATATGAATTCCCGACAATAAAAAGTTCTTTCTTCAAATTTGCAAAAAAAAGAGCATTGTGAATATGTTCAAGAATAAAGAATTTAATATACGTTTCTACTTCTTTGTTTTCACGAAGTACTTCTTCTTTAAATGCTGGATTATATTCGAATGAAGGGTGCTTGAATTTAAAAAGTGTATCTTCTCCTTTATCAAAATCAAATTGATCACATTGCTCAGAAAATTTTTCTAATAGTTTAAAATATATTTCTTTAGCAGGGTCTTTTGCATGTCCGGTATGTAAAATCAAAAGAAACACTTTTCGAATTAAATCATCCAGTGTTAATTTTCCGAATTTTTTCAGATTGTAAAGAATGATATGACTTAGGATATCCGAAGTCTTTCCATTTTTTTTCAATTCCAATATAAAATTGTGTTTTATTTTTTGACTTAAGTTTAACCACTTATAATGTTTTTCTTTCAGATACCGAACTTGAATTAAGTTGGAAGTAATTAAGTGTAACATTGATGCCCGAAAATAAAAAACTAAGGCCTCTTCCCCTATTCCATCAGTTATGACGTAGGCAGGTGCAAAATTAAATTCAAAAGGAACTACAGCATTTACTAAGACCCTTTCTTCTAAAATGACTTTTCTTCTTTTTCTTTGTTCAAGCCATTTCATTTTGAGTTTTTTAAATACAAAAAGTATTATAAAAATTAAATCTGCAAATTACTCTTTCACAATTTTGTAATGATAAACTTCATCACCGTAAAGCAATTGAACTTGATAGATTCCGGAAGATAAAAAATCCAAATCATCTATTTTCAAATGACTAAGTGAAAAAAGATCTTGTTCAGCATAAACTAATGTTCCGTTAATACTATATATATTTACCTGAACTGATTTATTTGTCAAATGAAAATTATACAATTGAATTGAGTTATCAAACGGGTTCGGAAAAACATTCAGTTCATTTAGTTTCTCATTTTCGATACTTAAAGGAGGCGTTTCCTGATACACTCTGATATAATCAATTTCCATAGAACTTTCTGTGAAGTTCGGATCAATAAAAGGCAAG
>JAHDHT010000043.1:11900-15620 GCA_020631175.1 Chitinophagales bacterium | reverse complement strand
GATATAATCAATTTCCATAGAACTTTCTGTGAAGTTCGGATCAATAAAAGGCAAGGTTGCAACATTAAAAATGAAGTATTGCTCTTCATAAAATGGCCAGGTGCTGCTATTTTTTACAGAAGGTTCATAGGTATAATGAATGGCTCCATCAATACTAAACTGTAATTTATCTTCCGTCCATAATAGTTCATAATCATGAAATTCTTCTGACGCTCCCGGAAGGTTTCTACCCCCATAATTTACTGTACCTCCATAACTAGACGGTGTGTGTATAGCACTTGATACATAATCCTGATTATCGCCCCAATGTTCTATAATATCTATTTCACCACAAGCAGGCCAACCTGTTGTGCCATAACCTTGCGTTTCCCAGTAAGCGCCATTTTCCGTAATGTTTTGTCCGAGCATCCATAAAGCCGGCCAGGTGCCAACTCCGCTAGGTAATTTTGCACGTATTACTACTCTACCGTAAGTAAAGGCAAATTTTGAATTCAGACGGGCTGAAGTATAATCTTTAGTAATTCCATTTTGGGTGAACGTTTCGTCTTTAGCAGTGATAATTAGTTTACCATCTTCTACAACTGAATTATCTGTACGATCAGTATAATGTTGAACTTCATCGTTAAACCAGCCCCAGCCATTTGGTATTATGGTTTGATGAAACCATTTATCTGAGTCTACCGGTCCATCAACATCAAACTCATCTGACCAAACTAATTCATAATTATCTAGAACCGATACTGATTCGTCTGTTAATTGTAGGTTATCAATAAAAGCTGTTACAATATTATCATTATTTTCTCCATTTACCTGAATGACTACCCTGTTAAAATCAGATCGCAATAGAGGTGGAAGTGAATTTTGATCAAAATTGATATAGTTATCTGTCTCAAAATTAAAAGTAACGGTCTGCCATACGTCTAAATCAATATCATTTATTATTTCGCATTGAGTCGTCCATGGTTCAGCGATATTTCCGTTTTGCAACTTGAGAGAAACCTGGTTATTTTGAAAGCCGCTTATTGAGGAAGAAGGAACATAAATCTGAAAACTGAACGTTTGACTTTGGCTTAGATCAAAATTTTCACTAAGCTGAAACCGGAGGTTTGCGTATATACCACCAGTATCTTCATAGCGTAAGACGGTGGCAGAGTTATTAAGATTGTTAACTGAGGGATTTGGAAAAGAAGCATCTAAAAGAATATCGTCGGCAATCCATTCCGGTATATTGCTGTTACCTTCGAAATCATCGAATGCCTGAGTAGATTGCGCAAAAGAATAGTTACAAAAAAACAGAAAGGCAAATACAAAGTTGAGTTTTGAAGTCATTGCAAATGATATTTATGTGTAAATGTAATTAGATGAGCTTATAAGTCGGCAAGGTCGCATGATTTTAAGACAATCTTTTCTTTTGTGTACAAGAAAAACACACTACGAAGCCTGAAAGCCGGCAAAATAAACCCGATTGTAACGGATACCCGGCCCCGATGAAGTGCATTGAAGAAAGGTTGAATGCAGGCTGCCGAAGAAAGACAAATGAAACCTATGCTGAAACGCCTGAATCGGGGGCGCGTAGCAGTGGAAAGCGGGACTGCACTTTGAAACGAAGCTCAAAAGTATCTTTTCAACAGCCTAATCAAAAGCCTGTTTTAATGCTTAAAAACCCTTATCTTTGCCGCGATTTTTAAACAAACGTACATAACCAAATATGAAAATTTCAGTTATTGGAGCGGGTAATGTGGGTGCTACTTGTGCTCAGGCGCTGGCTCAGCGTGATTTCGTAAATGAGGTCATTTTATTAGATATTAAAGAGGGCATTGCCGAAGGAAAAGCCTTAGATATGTGTCAGCGTGGACCAATTGATGGCTACAGCACTATCGTTCGTGGTGTTACAAATGACTATGAGGCTACTAAAGGTTCTGAAGTTGTGATTATCACTTCAGGTATTCCGAGAAAGCCAGGTATGAGTCGTGATGACTTGATTTCTACGAATGCGAAAATTGTGAAGTCTGTTACTGAGCAGTCGATTGCTGCTTCTCCTGATGCGAAAATTATTGTGGTTGCCAATCCCTTGGATGTGATGACCTATACTGCGTATTTAGCGGCAGGTATACCTTCAAACCGTGTGATGGGAATGGCGGGTATTTTAGATATTTCAAGATATAAAGCATTTATTGGATTTGAGTTAGGTGTTTCTGTTAAAGAAATTCAGGCTTTATTATTAGGTGGTCACGGTGACACTATGGTGCCACTTCCAAGGTTTACTTCTGTTGCGGGAATTCCTGTTACTTCATTAATTGGTGAAGAGAGATTAGGAGAAATTGTAGCAAGAACTAAAAAAGGCGGTGGAGAATTGGTTAAGTTAATGGGTACATCTGCGTGGTATGCACCGGGTACTGCTGCTGCTCAAATGGCGGAAGCAATCGTTAAAAATGAAAACAGAATTTTCCCATGTTGTACCTGGTTACAAGGTGAGTATGGACAGAAAGATGTTTATTTAGGTGTTCCGGTTCAGTTAGGCAAAAACGGAATCGAAAAAATAATTGAAGTTGATTTAAATGCTGATGAGCAAGCCTTATTAGATACTTCTTGTGGCGCTGTTAAAGGTGTGATGAAAGTATTAGATGATATGGCTATTTTCAGCTAAAAAAAATAAATACAATAAAGTTAAACCATCTCCTCAGGGGATGGTTTTTTTATTTGCAGGAAGGAAATAAATATGGCTCAGAAATTACATCGCAATGCGTCTCAAATTAAATGGATTAACTTCTACCCACCTTATATCGGCGCAGGCATCCGGTTGAAATCATTCGACAAGGTAAAGATGAATGACTTTTTAATAGAAATGAAACAGACCTGGTACAACCGAAATTTATTTGGTACACATTTCGGTGGAAGTTTATATGCTATGTGCGATCCGTGGTTTGTTTTTATTTGTATTTGTAATTTGGGAAGTGATTATATTGTATGGGATAAGTCGGCAAGTATCCGTTTTAAAAAACCCGGAACGGGTCGGGTAAAGGCTTTCTTTCATATCGATGATGAAGTGCTAAGCGAATTTAAAGCACAAGCTGATCGGGATGGAAAAATGACAAGGACTTTGCATACAGTTGTTACTAACGAAGAAGGTGAAGTGGTCGCTGAATTGGATAAAGAGATTTACATTCGAAAAAAGAATAGTGATGGCAGGATTGAGTAAAGAGACTTTCAAATTTATGAAGCAATTGGCCAGAAATAATAATCGCCAATGGTTTACAGAACATAAAGCTACTTATGAAAAATCTCAGGAAGAATTTAAAAATTTTGCATTAGCAATCGAAAATGCATTGCAAAAACATGATGAAATTGAGGCGCATAAAGTGTATCGAATTTATCGTGATGTACGATTTTCAAAAGACAAAACGCCTTATAAAAATGGAAGAAGTATTTACTTTAAAAGAGCTACCAAATGGAAACGGGGTGGTTATTACCTTTGGTTTCAGCCGGGAGGAAATTCCTTTATTGGTGGTGGTTTCTGGAATCCGAATAAAGATGATTTATTAAGAATAAGACAGGAGATTGATGCTGATCCTAAGGCTTTTAAAAAGGTATTTAAAAGCGCTTCTTTCAAAGAGTTTTTCGGGTCGCTAGGAGGTCAACAGTTAAAAACTGCACCAAGAGGTTTTAATCCGGATCATGAGGCTATTGAATTTTTACGGTACAAATCTTTTGTTTGTACAC
>JAHDHT010000043.1:0-11800 GCA_020631175.1 Chitinophagales bacterium | reverse complement strand
TAATTTTACAATCTGTATTTTGGATCAGACTATAATCAAGCATATCTGTAATCAGATTGTTCAGTTTTATAGTGCTCGTAATGATAAAATCAAGGTATTCATTTTCATCAACTGTTAATTTATCTTTTGAAACTTTTTGCAATAACTGACTAAAACCGGCTATTGACCTTAGTGGAGATTTAATATCATGAGATGCGAGATATGCGAAATTTTCCAATTGTAAATTAGACTCAATATATTTCTGCAGCTCCTGATTTTTATCATCCAACATTTGTTGTTTGTGTAATAATGGTGAAATATCATTCATTATACACAAGAGACCGGTAATTTCCCCTTTCGGATTCTTTAAAGGTACTTTAGTAAAATTGACGAACATCGCGTCATCGTTTGGATATAGTAAGTTAAAAGTACCAGTTACTATTTTTTCAATCCCATTTAATATATTAATGTCATCGATTAAAGAGTTTGCAAACTCTTTGTCCATTTTTCGATTAAATACTTCAGGCTTTGATTTACCTATCAGTTCTTCTTTTGTATATCTGGCAAATTTGCAATAGGCATCATTTACTAATTCAAACTTGCCATTATTGTCGAGGGTATATATTAAACTAGGAGAAGTTTTTAAAATTGATTGTGTGTATTCATTTGATTGAGTTAACTCAATATTTAATCCGTCCATTACTCTTCTGTAATCAAGAAAAAGAACAATAAACAAACTAAAAACAACAACGATAACGCATAATTCTACTATTAAATTAGAATGTGTACCACTTTGCTGCAGATAATTACATGCTACCGCATTGTGTATCGCTAAGGCGAGAAAGATTAAAGAAAGGCTTACGAATCGGGTTCTGTTAAAGCCATCTTGTGCAACAAATATCAAGGGTATAGCCATGAAGAATAAACTGATAGACCAAACCGGCCCACCAAAATATATTCGAACAGCAAAAATTAAGGAAATGGCAAAAACAAAGACGTAAAAGCCAACATGTTGATTCCAATTTCTGTAAATGAAAAAACTCGTAATAGCCGTTATCGACATTAAAACCGAAGATAATAACTCGATTAATGGCCTTCCTTGCATAAGATAAACCGCCATTACAATAAGAGGACATATTCCTGCAAATAGCACGGCAATATAAAACCAGCGATCTTGATACTTATTCAGTGCTGCACTCATTACTGTTCTACTTATACGATACTAAACAGCGAAAGTTATAAACAGGCAGATCTGTTGGAATTTAAATTGATAAATTTATTGTATATATAAATTTGTTATATAAACAGTTCGTTCTATGACTTCGTTCGTCTTTGAATTACCTGAAGACTTATCAGTGGAGTAAATCCAAGCGCTTGAGACAAGCGACGACTTCCTTCATTTTTGTTGTCGTAACGCCATTGATTTATTTTACCTTCAGCGTGCGCATTAATACACATTTGTTCTAAAAGCTGCTTCCCGATACCTTTTCGTTGATATTCCGGGTGGATGAGCATGCCAATATCTGCCAGAACAGCACCTTCAAACCAGAATGAGCCAACTCCAACAAGTTTGTTATTGATATAAAAACCATGGACCAAATCATCTTCAATATCGACCTGCCCTTGCTCTTTATCCTCATTTGAACATTCTGAATAAAAAAGATCGAAATCTGATTTATGTGCATCATTAAGCAACCTGATTTGACTATTCCCTTTTTTAAAGCGACTTATTTTATCAGGATTCAGGTAGCAATTTTCATTTGGAAGATCAATTATTAGTTCCGGATCATTTAAAGCATCAAGCATTGCATGGATTGTAATTGCATTTGTTCCTTTAAGTGAATTTAATTTCGCAGCAGCTTCTTCATAAGTTCGAATAAAATATTTATCGCCTGTTTGATATAAAATGGTGATTGCTTCATCTTTATATCCTTCATTAGTCGAAATTTCTATTTCCTTCTTCTTAAAATCAACTTTATTAAGTTCACAAAATAAGGTATAAACTTTTTCTTCAAATGCATTCATAATCTGAACTAAAGACTAAATGGAAAAAACTGAAACCTGGGATCGTTTCACACTTCCGCTTGTAATGAAATAAAATCCAAGTGCAAAAGAAAGAAAGAGATAAAATAAAAACAAATAATTACCGGATGGAATTAGCTGATTAATATTATACCATCCTCCCATCCAATAAAAAAGAGAAAGACCAAACAACACTTTCAAAGCTTCCGTAAAGATTGAAATTTTACTTCCATCCATTAAAGTGGTATAAGAAAAGATACTTAAAAATAAGAAAGCTCCGTAAAGTAAAACTGCAGAAAATTCAAATGATGCAATGTTATTAAATAAATAAAGGATCAATAATACATTTATAATTAACTGGGCAGATGCCCATACCTTTACTCCAATAGTGGCCTCGGTATCATATTTTTCCTGATTATAAACATCTTCAATTATCTCAATTGGATGTGTAAGTTGAACATCTTCAGGCCTCCAACCTGTTGGCATAAACCATATTCTTAATTTGTCTTTCCAGCTTTTGGTGTACCAGGCATCTTTAATTAAAAGCCACAAATGTTGGAAATTAATAATAATGGGATTCCATGTATTCGAAGCTTTTTTAACTCCATAAACCGGAGGTACATCTACCAATTCCTCCTGAAAAGTTCCAAACCATTTATCCCATACAATAAAAATAGCGCTATAATTTTTATCTATATATTCCGGATTGATTGCATGATGGACCCGATGATGAGACGGTGTGACTATGATGTTTTCTAAAAAACCCATCTTATTAATTAATCGGGTATGATACCAAAACTGAGCAAATAAATGTAAAGGTGCAGTAACGGCAATTACTTCCTGCGGAACACCAATTAAAGCTAATGGTATATATAGAAAAAAGAAGACACCAAAAATACCTGAGATTGGTTGCCTTAATGCACAGGCTAAATTAAATTCTTCACTGCTGTGATGAATAATGTGGCGGTTCCAGAAAATATTGATCACATGTTCGAACCGATGCGACCAGTAACTTGCAAAATCTTTTCCGATAAAAGCGAGTACATATAGTAAAAAGGTAGACTTTATATCAAACAAACCAATTTTACTTTCCATCCATCCATAAGAGACAATAATAATGGTTAAGCCCAAAACATCTTTTAAGATATTTGTTATGCCACTACTGAGGCTTGAAGTCATATCGAAAGATCGATTTATTTCAATTCCTTTTTTATAACTCCATAGCCATTCAATTAAAATCAGCAATACAAAAAATGGGATGGCAAAATTTAATACTTCTGCATAAGCCTCCATAAAGCATTATTTTGATTCAAGATACAAAAAACGGATTGTTATATTATGTAATTATAATACGCTCTATTTGTGTTTTAAAAAACGCAAAAAATCGTATTTGTATTAATTTTCATATATTAGATACTGATAAAGATAAAATTCACTTTAAGCAGGTAATATTAGTAGGGCCTGGATGAAATTACATTCAGGCCCTGTTTCGTTTACAACGAGTAATTATAATACTTTGGATCCTGACTTAATTTAATTTTATTGAATAAAAAATGCAAAGCGCATTTAAAGCGGAGTATTACTTAGCCAAAGTAAACCAGAAAGTAGTTCCTTCCCCTTCTTCAGATTCAAGCCAAATTTCACCTTTGTGAACTTCAACTACTTTTTTACAAATTGATAAACCTAAGCCGGTTCCGGTATATTTTTGTTTATCATGTAATCTTCTGAATAGTAAAAATATTTTATCAAAATATTCTTTTTTAATTCCGATACCGTTATCTCTCACACCAAATAAATGGTAATTACCTTTATCCTGATAAAGCAATTCAACAACAGGATCACTATCTTCTTTTTTAAACTTTAAAGCGTTTTTAATCAGATTTTGAAACAATTGGTAAAGATAAGTTTTGTTACCATTGATAAACTCAGGTATATTTTTGGCGATCTTTATTTTACCATTTTGAGCTTTTAATTGCTGATCTAATTGTTGAATAATGTTTAGCAATAAATACTCAAGTGGAATCATATTCATATTCACTTTTTCAGTTTGAAAGCGTGAATAAGTAAGAATATCCTGAATTAAATCATTTAGATTTTTACCTGCATTGACAATAAAATCTAAATACTCCTGCTCTTCATTATTGAGCTTTTCTTTTGACTTTTCTAATAAAATTTGAGAGAAACTAACTATTGTTCTTATAGGTTCACGCAAATCGTGCGAAGTGATATAAGCAAAGTTTTCGAGTGCAAGATTAGAGGATATATATTGTTTTAATTCTTCGTTTTTCTTATCAAGCGCTTTAACCTGTTGCTTTATCGCCATTTCAGTAATTCGCTTTTCGGTAATATCTCTAACCACCTGAATAATTAAATTAATCTCTTCAAGTTTAACAGGAATTAAAGCAATTTCTACAAATATTTTTACCCCATGAGCGGTTTCATGAACTGATTCGAATTTCAACTTTTCATTATTCAGTACTTTGTTTTTATGAATATGAAAAACCTGAAAAATTTCATCCTTACGCTCATTGAAATTCCAAACAAATTCCCAAGGTCTTTTTCCGATTGCTTCAGCCCTGCTGCATTCATATATTTTTAAGAACTGTTGATTACAATCAATGCAGTTATTCGATGAAGCATCAAAAATGGCAATTCCATCAAATGAATTCTCGAATAATTGTCTGTATTTAGATTCACTATGAACTTTAGCAATTTCTGAATTTACTTGTTTCGTAACATCCGAAATGGAAGCCAATAAAAAGGATTCACTATCTCTTTGAAAAACTGAACGCTTAATCTCACCCCAAAAACCCGTTCCACACTTCTTGTAAAAGTATTCCATGCTGGTAAAAGACGAAATTTCACCCTTTTTTAGCTTTTGATACTGACGGTGGAAATGAATATCATCTCTTTCTCTCTTTATAAAATAGCCCGATTTACCAACTATTTCATTTCTTTCATAGCCAAACATCTCTACGAAACGATTATTCACTTCCAACATTTCGTGTCCGTGCAAAGAACGCAACGCATAAGCAATATGGCTGGTCTCGAAAAGACTTTTATAATAGTTCTTTTTACCACTATTTAATAAATGGTCTTTTTGCTTATTATATGAGGAGTTAAAGAGTTCCAAAAATCAAATATTACTTCGAATTTGACGAAAAACCATAATAACTTAAAGGGACCCTTTTAAGTAATCAGATATCTGTAAACAAGAGTAACTAGTTTACAAAACTGTTGCATTTAACAGTACAGAAAAGTATATCATAGCCAATCATCGACAAGCAAAATAGAAAATTTTCTGTTAATAAGTAGAAAACATGAAGAAAATCTTTAACATATAATTTGTAATGGATTTGATGTTTAATTCTATATTAGAAACATTAATCAACAAATTCGATATCCTGCAGAATATAAATACACTGATAAATATCATCGTAATTAAGAACAAGTCGCCCGCGAAGTGTTCGAACTTCATCCATTTTAACTCTGGGATACGGCTTTTTCAATTTCAGTTCAATGATCGTTTCGGGACCGGCTCCTCCACAAAAAAAACAGCTGGCAAATGGATATTGAGATAGTATAAAATAGCCTGCTTCTTCATCTAAAACAAGGGTGAAACCGGTAATTTCAATTTGTTTTCCTTCAAGAGCCTGAACCGATTTACTAAAAGTAGGATGTAAATAGTCAACTTCCTCTTCTTCATGATATTTCACTTCATGCTCAACATTTGCGAGCATTTTCCAATTCACCTTTTCCTGTGCGAAAAGGCTATTCAACTGTAAAAGCAGGGCAGCTATTAAAAATAGATATCTATGCATTTCTTAACGTATTCGAAATATTTACTCTAAATGCCTGAATTGCAGGTAAAATGGCTGCAAATAAGGCTATTAACAGAACGGCAAAAAAGATACCTAACTCCATCCTTCCAAAAGAAAACCAATTCAAATGAACCGGAAATCGCTCAGAAATAAGTTTTGTTAAGATATTACTACCAATAACTGCGAAAATCATCCCTAAAAGGAATCCGATGATCGCAATAAAAACAGATTGCAGCAAAACCAAAACCGTCATTTGTGTTCTGGAAGCCCCAAAAACCCGCATAAATGCCAGTTCTTTCTTCCGTTCTTTAAAACTTAGATACAAAGAAACGAAAACGCTTAATCCGGATACCAACATTATTAACCAGGCGATACCATTTATCGTCTGAATTCCGACACCAAGGCTTTCATATAGTTGAGCTAATTCAATCTTCGGAAGCGCTGCCTGCATATTGGTTTGTTTACTTACAAACTGAGGCAATTGAATAAATCCAACCGGAGAACGAAAACGTACTAATACGGCTGTAACTTCTTCTTCAACCGCATGATCATGGCCTTCATGTGCCGCCCATATACTTTCTGTTGCTGTTAAAATCAATCGATCTAATACCGATCCGTTTGCTTCGAGGATGCCTGTAATGCGGTAAGGATTTTCATTATGCACATCACCTCCTGCAACAAGACCGTGCGCACTTACAATTTCATCACCAACATTCAAATTTTTAATCGAAGCAAGCTCAGCTCCAACCACGGCTTCCATTTTTCCATTCCACAATTGTCCTTCCTTCAAATTTCCCTTCAACCATTCGATATAAGCATGTTCGGTCCCTACAATTCTAAAGCCTTCATAGTTATCACCATACGATAATGTCAATCCTTCCTTAACAAAGGGATGCTTGATCAGTTTGCGGGCATCTTCGAGACTGACGTTTCCGGTCGGTAAATCGGCATGAAATAATGCGGATAATATTAATTGCAGAGGACTTCCTTTTGCACCCGCTACCATATCCACTCCATTCAGATTGTTGGTCATCTGTGCTTTATACTGCTCATTGAAGCGGGTCATTAATAATATGATTCCTACACCAAAGGCGAGTAAAATGATCGACAGGAAGGAATTCAACCATCTCGACCTTAATTGTTTTATGGCTAAGCGAATCAACTTCATAGGCTCAATTGATTTTGAAATTGAGATTTTAAGCGTTGATCGTGCGTGATGATTAATAAAGCTGCTTCAGTCGCCTGCGCTTGTTCTTTTAACAATTCAATCACCCTTTCACAATTAGTATCATCCAATGCAGCCGTAGGTTCATCCGCTAAAATGAGCAAAGGCTTGTTAATTAATGCCATGGCAATATTTAAGCGTTGTAATTGTCCCTGACTTAAACTCGAAGCCTGTTGTTTCAAGCTTGCTTCTAAACCCAGTTGATTTAATAATTGCCTGTTTTCATCCGATTTATTCTTCCTTCCGGAAAAATAAGAGGCATATTCAAGGTGTTCGAGACAGTTCATTCCGCTGAAATGTTTGGCTTGCTGAAAAACGACTCCGATATGCTTCCCACGAAAAGCATCTTTTTTTGAAACGGATAAAGCACCAAAATTTTCGTTATTAATATGGATGCTTCCTTTTTGAGGATTTAAAAAACCGCATATTAAATGTAGCAATGTTGTTTTGCCACAACCTGAAGGACCAAGCACTAATAAATTAGATTTGCTTTCCAGATGAATATCCGGGAAAACCATAGCGTCACCGTTCGTATATGAAAACTCAAGCCCTTTAGTGCTTAACATAGGCGCAATAATAATTAGAATTCTTAATTTGCCACAAATTAAAGCTATGGCGGGCAAAAAAGTGACCGGAATCGGAGGAATATTTTTTAAATGTGATGATCCTCAAAAAATGAAAGATTGGTACAGTGAACACTTAGGAATGAAAACGAATGAATACGGTGCTTTATTTGAATTTCGTTCGTCGAATGAACCAGAAAAAAAGGGATACCTTCAATGGAGTCCGTTTAACTCAGATACTAAGTATTTCCATCCTTCCGAAAAGGGATATATGATTAACTATCGGGTGGAAGATCTGGAAGGATTAGTTGAAGAGTTTAAAGCTGCCGGAGTTGAAGTGCTTGATGATATTGAGACTTATGAGTATGGGAAATTTGTTCATATTCTCGATCCGGAAGGAAATAAAATTGAACTTTGGGAACCGGTTGATGAAGTTTTTACAAAATTATATGAAGGGACGACTAATAAATAAGATTCTTCTTTTTTCTATTCTCATTTTCATTACAGCTTGTGTTAATGATACTTCCAATTCTAAGGAGCTTAGCAGTACTACTAAGTCTTCCGTCAAAGAAAAACAGAAAACAACCTCATCTCCTATCAATTCTGCCAGTAATACAGGCTTTATAAAGGATAAAAAGTGGGAATTTCCCTGGTTGAAAGCTTATTCAATCGATAATTGTCTTGCTAATAGAATTGCAACGCCGCAAGGCTTCAAAAGATCTCAAAGCCGTGAAGCAATGGATGACTGGCTTCGAAGTTTACCATTAAAAGAGGGTAAACCAGATGTTCGGTTACATAATGGGCAATTGAAAGGCTATCAAAAAGCACATTTTGCTGTAGTTGACATCGATACCGGCACAAAAGATTTGCAACAATGCGCCGATGCGGTTATGCGATTAAGAGCTGAATACTTATTTGAACAACAATTTGAACAAGCGATCACCTTCAATTTCACCAGCGGTGATGCCTGCGCATGGTCGAAATGGAAACAAGGATGGAGACCGGAAATTCATGGTAACAGAGTGGTATGGAATCAACGCAAAAGACCTGATTCGTCTTATAAAAATTTCAAAGACTATCTGCAAATGGTCTATACATATGCAGGTACCTTGTCTCTTGAAAAAGAACTGGAAAAGCAAAAAGTAAATCAAATTAAAGCCGGTGATGTGTTTATTCAGGGCGGAAGTCCCGGACATGCCGTGATGGTGATGGATGTTGCAGAAAATGAAAAAGGCGAAAAAGTGTTTTTACTGGCTCAAAGCTATATGCCTGCGCAGGATATGCATATTTTAAAAAACCCGAATGATAGTCAACTGAGCCCCTGGTATAAGCTTGAAGAAGGGCAGTCGCTTCGAACTCCTGAATGGACATTCGATTCTGAAGATTTAAGGCAGTTTAGTTTTTAGTTTCAGATTTCATATTTGGAATTTTGATGAATTAAAATGCCCTGAAAAAGCAAATGGTGAAACATTTTTGCCTCGTTTATATATAAACCATATGAATGCATAAGTTTCATCTCTAATATTTGGGGTGGATTTCTTACTTTTGTCTCCGACTTGACAACTAAATGCATCCAATTTCATTCTAAGTAACAGAACCCGTTTAAGTGTTTAGATCAATGAGACTTCAAATTTTAAGCAGCATATTATTTATTAGTATACTTTCTTTTCATGCTTGTAAGGTAATGGACACAGCTCCCGACCCTGAAATGGTATTAATCAGTCCGATTGAAAGCCTAAGTGATGATGAGTTGAGAATGCATATGGATGGAGACGCTGTATTCAATCGATCCTTTACAAGAGAAGATGGTGTGGGACCTGTTTTTATCGCAACCACTTGTCGTTCATGTCATTTCAATGGAGGAAAAGGACATCCTTTTAATGAGATTGTTCGCTTTGGTGAATGGAATACTGAAGGCAAATTCGATGAAATGCTGGATAAAAGCGGACCTCAATTACAATACAGATCTATTGATGGCTATCCGGCAGAAGAAGTACCTGAAGCTGCAGATGGTGTTGTTCACCTTAATCCACCGGCTTTAGCAGGTTTAGGCTTTTTGGAAGCTTTGAGTGAAGAAGATATTTTGAGCTGGGAAGATGTAGATGATACGGATGGAGACGGCATTTCTGGTAGAGCTCCATATGTTTATCCTCCACATTATGCTTTAGATCATACGTTTATTCTGGATGAACCATTAGTGAATGCTGACGGAACTATGTTAGGTCGATTTGGTAAAAAGTCGTTCAGTGTGAATTTATTTCAACAAGCGGCCAGAGCATTGAATGAAGATTTAGGAATGACTACCTCTGCAGAAAATCATGATCCGTTTAACTGGAAAGCAACACCGGAGCAAATTGAAGAAGGTGATGGTGTTCCAAATCCTGAGATCAGTGATGCAATGCTTGATCAGTTAACCTTCTTTTTAAGAAGCTGCGCTCCTCCTCCGAGAAGAAATGCAAATAGTCCTGCTGTTTTGGAAGGAGAAGCCATTTTTGCAGAAATTGGATGTGTTAAATGTCACAGACCATCGTTTACAACTGCAAAAAGCAGAATTGATGCCTTAAGTGAAAAACTGGTATTTCCATATTCAGATATGCTATTACACGATATGGGAGACGGTTTGGATGACGGTTATACCGAAGGTGATGCGCAAACATTTGAATGGAGAACGCCTCCCTTATGGGGTTTAGGTTTAGCGGAAGAATCTCAGGGTGGAACCGGTTATTATATGCATGATGGAAGAGCAACTACTTTATATGATGCCATTCAGGCACATGGTGGTGAAGCTGCTTCAATCAAAGGTAACTTTAACGCATTAGAACAGACAGATCAGCAATATCTGATTGAATTCTTAAGATCATTATAATTAAATCAGGCACTAACTCAATGCAATCTATTAATATAGGACATAAGTTTTGTCTGTTATTCTTTTTCGCTGCATTTTTAATGATCGGCATTGTGCCTGCAGAAGCGCAGCAAAACAACAATCGCAATAACTATTTCTTCAATAGCTACCTCAATCAGATTGGTTACTCGGAAGGATTTCACTTAGGAGCTTACCTTGATGCACATACTTTTATCGAAACCTTTGAAGGTGAGGCTGAAGATCTGGCTTATAATCTTAACCATTTCGGATTATTAGGGCAGCTAAACGTAAGTCAATCATTGAAGATATACGCTGATTTGAATACGGACGGAAATTTTGATCAGATCAATATTAATAATCTCTTTGCTGATATTAAGTTGAATCGATCGATGGGACTTCGATTTGGAATACAATCGGTTCCGATTGGTCATTACAATCAGTATCACATAACGGCAGACCGTCATTTTATAAACCGACCATTACTAAACACTTTAGTCTTACCGGTAAATTATGCTGATGAGAGCATTTTTCTTTATGGAAAAGCTAAGACTAAAACCGATTTGATATTTAATTATCAATTGGGTGTAGTGATGGGATTAAATGAAAACATTCTATACACACCGTCTGCGAATACAGAAATGCAGTTAGGGAAGGAAAATGAATTTTTGAGAGACAATAACAATCTTCCCATGTATTCTTTGCGGATTGCATTAGAGGAAGAAAAGGTTTTCAGAACAGGAATTAGTTTTTTGGGAGGCGTATACAATCAGATAGAAGAAGATGTGATTAATCCGGATACGCTTCGGAATATTTATATGACAGCTGTAGATGCCGGTTTACATATTGGCAAGCTTGAAATAAATGCGGAAGCAGCTTTGAATTTAATAGAGCTTCCGGGTTCAATGCAAGAATTATATGCTGATCAGCAACAAGGTTTGTTTGTTGATTTAAGTTATCCCTTAATTGAGAATTTCAATAAGCAAAACGGCTCGGGATTATACTTGAGCGGGCGTTATGGTTATGTCGATATGAATGTCGGTTATTTCGATAAAACCGATGAAGAAATTACTAATGAGTATCATCGTTTAAGTACGAGTTTAAATCTTCGTATACGTAAAGAAACCAATTTGATGCTTAACTATTACTACCAGTGGTTCAGCGACTTATTGGGTAATCCTTACAAGAAAACTTCATATGCCGGAGTTGGGGTTGCGACTTATTTTTAAAGTGCAAGTATCAAGTACAAGTAGCAAGTTCAAGTAGCAAGTTCAAGTAGCAAGTTCAAGTAGCAAGTTCAAGTAGCAAGTTCAAGTAGCAAGTTCAA
>JAHDHT010000300.1 GCA_020631175.1 Chitinophagales bacterium | reverse complement strand
TTTAGTTGAATTAGGATTATTGAAAAAAGAAGATTAATCATTTAGTAGCGCAGTACTTTGTAGCACTGTAGCTTAAAATATTTAAACCGCTTTCATTTTTTAGGAAGCGGTTTTTTTGTAGGGTCGAATTAATTCGACCCTCGTTTTTGAATAGGTAAGAATTATTTAAATAAAATCAAGCGATTACTTAAAAACCTCAAATTAGCTTAAACCGATATCGTATTTTCTGGTCAGTATTTTGTAATCATTTTTTGTCTATGCGAAAATTTAATCAAACTAATAATTTCTTATGAAAAAAATATTTACTCACTCACTACTACTCTCCAACATTTTAAATCAGCAACTCATACTCCTTGCTTGCAGAAGAAATCTTAATTTAATGAGATAAAAAATAATTTTTTATTACACCCCCAATAATCATTTATAAACAGAAATAAATTTTACAACCAAACTAATAATGACATGGCAGATAGTAAGAACCCATTAATCAATCCATTTAATCCGTTCGAGGTTTTGGATTCAGTAAAAAAAGTAATCGAAAAAGTCCAAAAAGATAATGAAGAAGACCCGAAAGAAGAGACCGCACCTAAAGGTGTTTTTGATAGAATGAAAGAACAAATCGAAAGCATTCGAGAAAAAACAGGGCGAACGAGAGACAAGGAAGAAGAAGAAGAAGACGAAAACGAAGTTAGTAGAGAAGAGGAACGAATTCGAAAAAAAGAAAAGTCACGTAAAGACAAAAAGAACAAAAAACGTCGAGAAAGGAATGAGCCCGAGTTATCTGATGAAGACTTTGAAGCTGATGAAGATTTCGATGATGAAGATTTTGATGATGAAGATTTTGATGATGATCGAATTGATAAAATGAAAGATCGATTTGAGCGCTTAGAAGAAAAAATGAAAAAGCGGAATAAAAAATTAGAAGAAAAAATGAAAGAGAGACATGAACGCTTACTTTCAAAAATGGAAAAAAGAAATAAAAAAGGTAAAGGACGTGGCAAGGGCAGCGGAAAAAACAAAGACTAACTAAAACAAGTAATTATGAAAAAACTATTTATTACTATTTCAATTGCAGCCTTGCTAATTTCATGTAGCAATGATGCTTCACAAAATTCGTCAGAAAAAGAAATCCAAAAAATTGAAGAATTGATGGATAACAAAACTGAGGAATTAAAACGAAAGACAGACCAAACTGAATCTGAAATTCAAGAACTCTTAAAAAATTTATAACTTTTAAAAATAATGAAAATGAAATTAACCAAATTTTTAGTGCTAAGCACTTTATTGCTGTTCTTTATTGGTTTTACCAACACAGTTTATGGTCAAGGGAAATCACGAGATAAAGTAGAAAAAGTTAGAGGAAACAAAGAAAAAACCAAAGACCGTGAAAGCGATTCTCAAACGAAAGGAAGAGACAAAGCCAATCGTGAAAAACCGTCTCAATCTGAAGGTCGTGATAAGGCCGATCGTGAAAAGGGAAAAGACAAAGATAAAGATAAAGATAAAGACAAAGACAAAGACAAAGACAAAGCTGATCGTGAAAAGGGAAAAGACAAAGACAAAGACAAAGCTGATCGTGGTAGAGGTTTAGATCGCGAAGATCACCCAGGTAAAGGGAAGGGTCTAGAAAAAGCCAAAGAAAAAGCTAATAAAGCGAAAGATCAGGTTGCTGCAAGTCAAAATAAAGTCCGTTCTCTTGAAAAACAAATTGAAGGTGCGCGTGAACGATTAGAAAAGGAAAAAGCTAAACCAAACGCTAATCCAAATGCAATTCGCGCAAAAGAAAAACAAATTGAGCGAGCCGAACAAAAATTAGAAGAATTAAATGATTTAATTTCTGAGACTGATGAAGAAGTAGAAAGAGGTCGTTCAAGATTAAACAAACCAAACTAATTTAATCTAAAAAAAGAGATTAAATTAGTCTCGTAAGAAGTTAGTAATAAAACGCTCTTAAAGATGCCAAGCTTTTTAAGCTTGGCATCTATTTTTCTGTTCAGATTATATCTTATCAAATTAAAATATAAATTTATGAACACTAAAAGTTTAATTCTAATATTCGCAATATTACTTGGCGTTTTTACTGCATATGAGAAAGATGATCCAAGTTTGGGAGATAATAATAATCCAGACGATTGTATCGCCACTTTAAATATTTCAGCAAGAATTGTTAATGGAAATTTTAATGCCGGAAAAACCGCTAATAGCACCGTTTGCTCAAATTGAATTCGATCCATCAGTATGGTTTTCATCTATCATCTCGAATGATTTGGATAATGCCAACTTAGACAGTAATGGAGTAATTGTAATTAGTGAAAGTAAAAATGCAAGTTTATTCGATTACATAGCAGACAAATTAGATCAGGCTACACAAGGAATATTTCAATAAAATCGCACTTTCTACTAATCTGTAAGGAAGCTAAGTAATAAATAGCTACCTTTTTTGTTTTAAGGTTAATTATGGATTCTTTAACACAGGCTTTATTGGGTGGCTGTACCTTTGCCTTAATCAAAGATAAAGCTTTGGGGCGTAAAGCTTTTTTAATAGGTGCTATTGTTGGCACCATTCCAGATCTTGATGTTTTGTTATCTCCTTTATTTAGTGAAGTAGCCTTCCTTTCTGTACATAGAAGTGTTTCACATTCCTTTTGGTTTGCGGTAACACTCAGTATAGTATTAGCACTTCTCTTTAAAAAGAAAAATGGTGGCACTTTTAAAACTTGGGGCTTAGCTTTTTTTATAAGTCTGTTTAGCCACTCCCTGTTAGATTGGTGTACAACCTATGGAACAAAACTTTTTAGTCCTTTTTACGGACATATATATTCGATAAACAACATTCATGTTTTAGAACCGATGTTTACATTTATTTTAATGACAGGCAGCATGATCTATTTGTTCAAATCCAAAACTATTATGAAACAAATTAAATTAATACGAACGACTTTAATTTTGGCAAGCCTTTACTTATGCTGGACATTTATTTCGAAAAACATAGCAGCAAATGAATTCACAGATCAATTAGCAAAACAAGATATTTGTTATCAAAAAATATTGGTCTCACCTTCACCAATGAATTCAATTCTATGGCACGGTATTGCTAAAACAACTGATGGCTATTACTTTGGAACCTATAGTCATTTTGACTCAAGGGATAAAATTGAATTTAAATTCAGTAAAAGTCATAATGAAATTTTAAATCAACTTACCGGACATAAGTTGATCAAGTACTATTTAGATTACACGCAAGACTTCCCCTTAGTAAAAGCAGATAAAGAAGGTAATGTAGAAATATTCGCAATCAAGTTTGGCCCTATAAATTATTTTGGAGAACCTGAATTTGTATATCCCTTATCTTTCAACATAAATAATTTTAATGAAGAATCAGTTAATATTATTTACTCCGGCAAAAAAAGAGGACCAGTTAAAAACTACGCTAACTTAATTACAAGAATAAAAGGAATATAATTTTTTTGGAGTTTTATATTAAATATAATTATAAAATAGCATCGGGAGTCAATCTAATATAAAAATAATACTCTTAGAAAAATAGATTCCTTATTAGAGTCAAATTGAATTCGGGAAGAAAATCCGCGCTACTAAGTACGGTGCTACTAATTTACTTCTTAAAGAAAATGCTTCAAACGAACGATCTCCTTATGGTGCAGATAACGCCACTTACCCCGGGGTAAATCTTTTTTAGTAAGTCCGGCATAAATCACCCGATCTAATTTCATCACTTTATAGTCGAAATGCTCGAAAATGCGGCGAACAATTCTGTTTCGGCCGATATGAATTTCAATACCAACATGTCGTTTCCCTTTGCCTTTTATGTATTCAATTTCATCCACCCTAACCGCACCGTCTTCCAGGTCAAATCCTTTTT
>JAHDHT010000299.1 GCA_020631175.1 Chitinophagales bacterium | reverse complement strand
GGTGATCTTCAGGTTTTGAAGGGGCTTGATTTGGAAATTGAGGCAGGGGAAGTGGTTGCTATTGTTGGTTCTTCGGGTGCGGGGAAAAGTACTTTGCTGCATATTATGGGCACTTTAGATCGGGCGGATGCCGGTGAATTGCGTATTTATGATACGAATGTAGGCCGGCTTGATGATAAGGCTTTGAGCAGTTTTCGAAATGCTAATATTGGATTTGTTTTTCAGTTTCATCATTTGCTTCCTGAATTTACGGCTATTGAAAACATTACTATTCCGGCTATGATTTCGGGTGCAAATGTGTCTGAAAAAGAGAAACGTGGTATTGAATTACTGGATTATCTGGGTTTGGCTGATCGGGTAAAACATCGGCCTTCTGAGCTTTCTGGTGGTGAACAACAGCGTGTTGCTTTTGCGCGCGCTTTAATTAATCAGCCTAAGGTTATTTTTGCCGATGAACCTACCGGTAATCTGGATAGCAAGACTTCTGACGAATTGCATCAGTTGATTTTTGATTTAAGAGCTGAGTTCAATCAGACATTTGTTATTGTTACGCATAATCCTGCCTTAGCAGATATGGCAGACCGAAAATTGCTTATGCAAGACGGTTTTATCGTTTCTTAAGTGTAATACATCATACATTTTCTTTTTATGTAATGTGATATTCGCTGTATTGCATTTATACTATTATATTTGTTTCAGACTCCTACTTATGATCACACCACTCACTCGATTTTCTTCTGAAAATAATCCTTTTGGGTTTATTATCAGCTGTTGCTGTGAGGTGATTTCTGAATTTCTACGACCATATTTATTTACAAATAAAGAAATCTGTTTAATCAACGAATTATTCTATGAAAAAGACACTTTACCAACTATGCCTGTTGGCTGTAATCAGCTTATTTAGTCAGGCCATGTTCGCTCAGCAAGATCCTTGTTCAGCGATTGCAGTAGACTTAACGGACGCTGCTCAATGTCCGCATGCACAAACGAATTATAATGTACCGACTTCCGGAACAGCTGATGGTTTTCAGGGTTCGGGTGGATGTACTTTGGATGGAAGTATTGCTACCTGGATAGCGATCACAATTCCTGCCGATGCCACTCAATTGACCTTAACAATGGATGATAGTTTTGGTGGATGCGACGAAGTATTTTGCTTCACCGACGGCACTGCTCAGCTATTTGGCGGAGCGGATTGTAATAGTTTAAGCATTGTACCCGGTGGTGAATGTTTAGATTTATCTGATGGCATCACGAATGCTAACAATACGCCTTTAGTTGTAAGTGGACTAACAGGTGGTGCGACATATTACCTTCGTTTAACAGAGGAGGATGATCAAAGCGCTGATTTACCATTCACTTTTAGTACGGATGGAAATTGCCCTGAGCTTTGTGCGGCTTCTGCTTGTAAAGATGTTACGATTTGTATTGATGGATTAGCTATTAATACGAATGTAAGTAATGATGATGCTTTCAGTGATTTAGATGTTACGCTTGAATTAGGTGGTGTTGTTTATCAGTGGGATAATTCTGTTGCGAGTGAAGATGGAGTAGAATATGCAGTTGGGGCGGCTAACTCTGGTGAAGATGCATGTTCCGGTGACGGTCAGCAAGCCTGTATCTCTTTTACAACCACATTCGATAATACGGATGGATTTATAATTCCTAATGTTTCTGCCTGGGAAGAAGATTATGGCGGTTGTGGTACTGATTGTGACTATAATGATGGGGTCAGTTCTTGTAGTGGTTTGTTTGATGATGCAGATGATCCTAATCCTGGTGCTCCGAATGGGGTGAATGCTGTAATTGAAAATATAAGTCAGAACGATCCGGATGCAAAATTTGTAATTGGTGCTTTTGAGTTTTTCTACAGTATTACTTCTTGTACTGCTTTATATGAATTGCAATCTAACGGTGCAAGTATAGGTGTATGTAGTAATGAAGGTACATCTGATGAAACGGATGATACATATACATTTGATTTAAATCCTGTTATTACTGATGTGAATGCAGCAGCAAATTTAACCGGTACTTATGATATTGCTTTCAGTTCTGCTCCTTCTAATGGTTATACTGCGCCAACCGGAAATACATTAGGTAGTGCGACTACATTTGGTCCATTATTAATTTCGGACGGAGCTCAGATCGTGACTGTTACTGCTGCAGGTGGATGTATTACATTTGATGTATTGATAAGTCCTCCGGCTTCTTGTTCTTCAGTTACATGTCCTACCTTAAACGGTATTACTTCAGATGCAGCTGGCGATGCTTGTGATAATGTAACGGTGGTGTATACGGCTGCGGCAAGTGCAGGTGTTTATGGTACTGATTATACAATAACCTGGTACGAAAACGGTGCGCCTATAAGCACCGTTGTTGATAATGGTGACGGTACGGCTACATGGAATGCTGCAGCTACGGGATGTGATGCTGTTAGTGAGCCAAATGTTAGTGCTGAATTGATTTGTGTTGAGGACGGAAGTTCAGGTACATTGGTTTTAAATTCAACTACTACAATAACAGTTTACCCAACACCTGATGCTACGCAAGTTGTTGCTAGCCGGGATGATGATGTTTGTAATTATACATTAAGTCATCCTTGTCCGAACTTTACACTTGATGTTACTACAACAACATCTGCTCCGGGTTCTACCGGTGCAACGGTAGACGTTATGGTTACATCAGGAGCTTCCTGTTCTGCAATGACACAAGTAGCATTAGAAGATTGTCCTTCTGTTGATCCGGCATGTAATATTAGTAACGGAACATGGTCGAAATAATATCCGATTGTGATAGATTTTTTAAAATTTAAAATTGGATATTATGAAAATTAAAAGAAATAAATTTATGAATGGCTTAATGCAAACCTTCCTGTGTTTTATGTTAGTGTTTGGCATACAGTCAGTTCAGGCTCAGACTTGTGATTTCACTGTTTCAAACGGTGGAGCTACAGGTGGAGATACTGAATATATAATAGTGGTTGATCCGGCTACCGGATTAATTACGGATGTAACTGCAGGCAGTTCTGCTGTAGTTAACGGTATAGCTACCGGTGGTTTAGTTCAGGCACATCATATTATATATGATAGTGCGAACCCTCCGGCTAATGTACCTCCGGCAATTGGTGATGATCCAACTGCCATTACCGGCGGTTGTGTTAATGATTTTTTAGCTGCAGCTATTGTTCTTGAATGTTTATGTTCAGACGGTGAGATTAGCGGCACTTATACAGCCGGTGGGGGAGATATGCAGGTTTATTATTTAGTGGACCCTGCAACGGGTGTTATTCTGGATAATAATGCTGACGGAAATTTTGGAACAGATGAAGCGAATGGAGATTACTTTGTTTATTCATTAAGTTATGACAGTGCTAATCCTCCTTCCGTTTTACCTTCAGCGAATTTATCTGAGTTTTCTGCAGATGGATGTTTTAATCCAGATTTTTTAAGCAATGTTTGTTGCGCCCAAAAAATCGCATGTTGTGCTTTGATGGCAGATCTTGATGCAAGTGCTCCGACATGTGATGCGAATGGCGACTTATTATATACTGTTAATGTTAGTGGAGCTGTTGGAACGGTTTCAGACGATGCAGGTGGTACGTATGTAGCCGGAGCCGGTACAGGAGAATTTATCGGTACTGTTGCCGTTACGCCTGGTTCAATGCTAACGGTAGTGGTATCGGATGATGTTGATGCATTATGTACACAAAGCGTTATGATTGATGCAAGTGGAATTATTTGTGATCCTGATCCTGCTTGTTCTTTAATGGCTTCAATCGATCCATCTTCTGTAGCTTGTGTTGCTGATGGTGGTACAGATTTAAATGTTGATGTAATAATAAGTGGTGCAAATGGCTCAAATGTTACTATTAACGGTACGGCAGTAGGAGGCGATGGTAC
>JAHDHT010000298.1 GCA_020631175.1 Chitinophagales bacterium | reverse complement strand
CCTACAAAATATCTGAATTGTAAACTATCAATCTCTCTTTGAACAAAAGGATCTGCCGGTAAAGCTTCGGAAATGTAATCGATAAAGTTATCCGGAGTTATTGTCCATTCCGGATCATTGCCTGGCTTAAAACTTTTGAATACCGGCCAATCTATTGCCGTTGTTGTAAATACATTGTTGTTATTCTCTTTAACAAAAAACCGAATAGTTAAATCATACAAAAATCCATTTTCAGCTGCCTGCCATCTTGGATTAAAATCTTCAGTAAGATTGATCGAAGGTTGAACAATATTAGGAACGATTACAATAAAGTCTTTAATCATATCTGTTGCAGAGCTTAAATTGCCCTCCTGTAAACCACTCACTTCGACACGATATCGGTAATCACTGTCCAGATTTGCGTTTGACCAGTATATTAAGTTCGGACTATTGGCAAAAGTTCCTTCATCTTTAATTTGACCTAATGTATCTCCATTCACCAAAGAAAAAGGTATTTCACGGAGAACATTTCCATTAGAAGTATTGATTTCTTTTAAAACAACATTCAAAGCACCTTCATGATATAAAGAATCCGCAATTTCAGCTATTTCTAAAGCACTTGTCTCTTCATCTAAAAAGGCTTTCTGAAGGCGGATATAATGATTGTTTTCATTTTGATTGAGAATACTATATAAAATGGAAATTTCCTTCCAGTCTGATGTAAGATCAAAATCTGTACTGCAAGCGCCAATACTCAGCAGAACAATAAAAAGTCCGAATCCAAAAATTTTCTTCATAAGCTGCGAAAATAAGGATTAATGCAGCAATGAAATGTATTTTTAACTATTATATTTAGAGCCGGTTAGATTTTGACATTAGACGGAGAAAGTGCTATAACTCAATGAAATAAAGAGCTTAGGACTTTATCCACTTATATTAACAACCAATTTTAAGAATTTTTAATAGCTCATTGATTTATGTCAGCATCAAAGTTTATAGATACTAAGCGAATTACGGTACATACTCTTCAGGAAATGAAGAATATTGGAGAAAAAATTTCTATGCTTACTGCATATGATTTTTCATTGGCAAAAATTGTCGATGCAGCCGGAATTGATATCATTCTGGTTGGTGATTCAGCCTCAAATGTAATAGCAGGTCATGAGACAACACTACCCATAACACTCGATCAAATGATCTACCATGCTTCTTCTGTAATTAGAGCTGTAAAGAGATGTCTTGTAGTTGTAGACCTTCCCTTTGGTTCTTATCAGGGTAACTCCAAATTAGCCTTAGCTTCCGCTATCCGTATTATGAAAGAATCCGGAGCGCATGCGGTTAAGCTGGAAGGAGGAGAAGAAGTCGCAGAATCTATTGAAAGAATTCTAAAAGCCGGAATTCCGGTAATGGGGCATCTCGGACTAATTCCGCAATCTATCTATAAATTTGGAACCTATACAGTTCGGGCTAAGGAAGAAGCTGAAGCAGATGAGTTACTTAAAAATGCTAAATTACTTCAGGAATTAGGTTGCTTCGGAATTGTGATTGAAAAAATTCCTTCAGAATTAGGGAAAAAAGTTGCTGAAATAGTTGATATACCGATTATAGGTATTGGTGGAGGCCCACATGTAGACGGGCAAGTATTAGTTTTACATGACATGCTTGGAATCACTAAAGATTTTAGTCCAAGGTTTTTAAGACGTTATCTTGATTTGTTCGATGAAATTAAAGGTGCAGTAGAAAATTATGTTTCAGATGTAAAGTCAAAAGATTTCCCGAACGAAAAAGAAGCGTATTAAAATTCTATTTCTGAAAATCGGATAAGCTGTTTACTTTTTTCTGCCTTCATCATCGGTATTTTCCAATATCCATCATATTCAATTTCTTCCGGAATTAAATATTCATCTATTTCCTGCATTTGTACTTTGATGTCTACATCAAAATCAAATAAAGCGGTTTTATTTTTAAGTTGATAGTTTCTTTTGTGAATTTTAAAATCCTTCCTGCTAAACCAGGTTTCTAATTCATGCAAAACTATATAGTCTTTATCTCGTTGACTTAAAGTAGTTTTCGGGCTTACTTTAAAAACATAATATTCAGTTTCATTTTCTGAATTTGTTTCTATTGCATAATCATAATAGGGAATCATTTTTTCATCGAAAATGGCTAAACGTTCTTTTATTATTGGAATTCCATCAATTGATGCACCCGGATTAAAAATTAATGTTTTTAATTGTTGTTTACGTTTTTCCATTCCTTCCATCCGGTCAATTTCTTCCGGCTTTTTAAATCTGGGTACATAGCTGCAAATTTTTCCTTCCGTAAAAAAAGCATCAGCAAATAGAGCGGAAGTAAAAAATCTGTACTCACCATTTCGTTTAAAAAATTTTCCTTCCGAATCAGTACTTACATCTTCCATCCATCGACAATCGTCCTGATAAATTTGCTTTTTAATCAGTTTCCCTTTTGCAATTTCATTTTCCTTCCTATCGTAATAAACAAAGTCATTTTCAATTAACTGATCACATAATCGCAAATGCATAAATGCATACGTAAATGAAGTATCCTCTTTAATAAGTTCAATAAAATCTGCTACATCAAATCCTTTTTTAGTTGCCGCAATGGTAATCGAATCGAGTGTTACAAACTTAGAAACATCGATTTGCCCAAGCGCTTGAAAACAAGAGCAAATGTATAAGAGTAGTATGATGGTTCGCTTTATCAATGAAATGAAATATTATCTTTGCGCTCAAAAAGTACAAATACTATGCAAAATATAGCAGTAATTGGAGCAGGAACTATGGGAAACGGAATTGCCCATGTTTTTGCAATGAAAGGATATAGTGTTCATTTGATCGATATTTCGCAGGATGCACTCGATAAAGCAGTAGCAACTATTACGAAAAATCTTGACCGGATGATCGCTAAAGAAAAAATTGATGAGGCCGGAAAAACAAGCACGCTAAACAATATCAACAGCTTTACTGATATGTCGGAAGGAGTTCAGGGTGTGGATTTAGTCGTTGAAGCAGCAACTGAAAACGTTGACTTAAAACTGAAGATTTTTGCTGCTTTAGAAGAAGCTTGTGATCCTAACACAATTTTGGCAACAAATACCTCTTCAATATCCATTACAAAAATTGCTGCTGTAACAAAGCGTCCGGATAAAGTAATCGGAATGCATTTTATGAATCCGGTTCCGGTAATGAAATTAGTAGAAGTTATTCGGGGTTATGCTACCTCTGACGAGGTTACATCAACAATAATGGAGCTTTCTAAAAATTTAGGGAAAGTACCAACTGAAGTAAATGATTATCCCGGCTTTGTCGCTAACCGAATTTTAATGCCGATGATTAATGAAGCAATCATTTCTTTGCATGAAGGTGTTGCGGGTGTAGAAGAAATTGATACTGTAATGAAATTAGGAATGGCACATCCAATGGGTCCGCTTCAGTTAGCAGATTTTATAGGATTGGATGTTTGCCTTAGTATATTAAATGTACTTTATGACGGACTCGGCAACCCAAAATATGCACCATGTCCTTTATTAGTGAATATGGTTATGGCAGGTAAGTTGGGAAGAAAATCCGGGGAAGGATTTTATGTTTATACTAAAGGTTCTAAAGAGTTGGTAGTAGCGCCTTCTTTTGCTTAGAATTAAAATAGAAATTAACACTTCTCCCGAGCGAAGCCGAGGGAGCTTTCGGTTCGAGAAAGAATAAATTTCAATTTGATAAACCTCATTTCAAAAATCCAAAAGAATTACTTCGACTGGTCTCAGCAAATGCCTCGACTTCGCTCGAAATTATCTCTTCGATCTCTGTGGTAAAAAATATACAAGGTACAAGTAGTAAGGTTCAAGGTTTTTCACTTTGCGCATTTTTCTAATCCGAACAACAGCAATCAAACTTTGCGCCTTA
>JAHDHT010000297.1 GCA_020631175.1 Chitinophagales bacterium | reverse complement strand
ATTAATATTATTCCGGATTTATATCCAAACATTAATGCAGAAGAAGTAAAAGACTCTACCGATAAAAATTTAATTTACTTTTTAGGAGACGCTTCAGATGACTATGGTGTGAGCGCTTTAAATTTCAAATGGAAATTAAAAGGTCAATTGGATTACACAAAAGTTCCTGTTGAATATACGGGTTCATCTAAAAATGTTAACTACACTTATTTCTGGGACCTTACTGAAATTGGTTTAAAAGCCGGTGATGAAGTATATTATCATTTCGAAGTTTGGGATAATGATGGCATTAAGGGCAGTAAAGTTTCAAAGACACCTGAAATGACATTCAAACTTCCTTCCATCCGGGAATTAGAAAATAAAACAGACAATAACAATCAGGAACTCAAAGAAGATCTTGAAAAAACCTTAGACGATGTGAAAGACATGCAGGAAGAGGTCAAAGATATGCGTGAGCGATTGTTGCAAAAAAAGGAATTGAATTGGGAGGATAAAAAAGCAGTTGAAAATATGATCCAGAAGCATAAAAAAATGCAGGATAATATTGAGCAAATCCAACAAGACTTCCAGGAGAATTTAAAGCAAGAACAAGAGTATAAAGAATATTCAGAAAGTGTTCAGGAGAAAAAAGAAAAACTGGAAGAATTGTTCGAGCAGGTGATGACGGAAGAGATGAAGGAAATGATGAAGAAGCTGGAGGAGATGCTGGAAGATCTGGAACAGGAAGATGCTTTAGAAGAACTGGAAGATTTTGAATTAACCGATGAACAGTTAGAACAGGAATTAGATCGAATGTTAGAATTATTCAAACAATTAGAGTTTGAAGAAAAAATGACAGAAACGATTGAAAAGTTAGAAGAATTAGCGGAAGAGCAGGAAGACCTTGCTGAAGAGACAGAAGAAAATAATAGTGGCAATTTAGATGAGCAGGAGAAAAAGCAGGAAGAGATCAATGAAAAGTTTGAAGAGATAAAAGAAGATCTTGAAAAACTGGATGAAATGGGCAAAGAATTGAGCGACCCGCAGGATATGGAAGAATTCCAGGAACAAAGTGAGGAAATCTCTCAGGACCAGCAGGATGCTCAGGAGCAAATGGAGCAGAATCAGAAAAGTGGTGCTTCACAAAAACAACAAGATGCTTCTGATAAAATGCAGCAGATGGCAAGTGGTATGCAAATGCAAATGAACCAGATGCAGCAAGATCAGATGGAGCAGGATATGAAGGCATTACGTCAGTTATTAGAAAATCTGGTTCGCTTATCGCTTGATCAGGAAGATGTGATGGATGAAATTGGGGAGACTTCAATTAATAATCCGAGATATAAGTATTTGGTGCAGCAACAACATAAGATTCAGGATGATGCACAAATGGTGGAAGACAGTATTATCGCTTTAAGTAAGCGTGTATTCCAGATCGAATCATTCGTTACAAAAGAGTTAGCGAACATTAACAGAAATATGGATGATGCTCTAGATCATTTGGAAGAGCGTAAAGTGAATGACGGGTCTGTAAATCAGCAATTTGTAATGACGGGCTTTAATAATCTGGCTTTAATGTTTAATGAATCGCTTCAGCAAATGCAGCAGCAGATGGGTGCCGGTATGCCGGGATCACAGAATTGTAATAAACCGGGCGGACAAGGTTCTCCGGGTATGAGTGGATTGCGTCAGGCACAAGAGAAAATGAATGCCCAGATGCAGGAGATGATGCGAAAAATGCAGGAAGGAAAACAAAAAGGAAACAAGCCGGGTTCGCAAGGCCAGGCTGGTGAAGGCGGCAAAGGAGATGGAATGAGCAAAGAGATCGCAAAAATGGCCCAGAAACAGGCAGCTATCCGTGACGCTTTGCAAAAAATGAGTCAAGAAAACAATAAGGATGGAGGAAATTCTCTGGGAGATCTTGAAAAATTAGCTGAAGAAATGGAACAGACTGAAGAAGATCTCGTAAACCGAAACATCACATCTGAGATGATCAAACGGCAACAAGAGATTTTGACACGTCTTTTAAAGGCCGAAGAAGCAGAAAGACAGCGCGAATACGACGATCAAAGGCAAGCAGAAACAGCACAAGAAAAAGAAAAAGTAATTCCACCCGAAATTGAGGAATACTTAAAAAAGCGGGAGGCAGAAGTAGAGTTGTATAAAACAGTTCCACCGGCCCTCAAGCCTTTTTACCGCAATTTGGTGGAACGATATTTTAATGCAATTAGTTTTAAGTAGGAATGAATCAAATTGTGCCACCGACAGAATTAAAATTACAGCTGGCTTCAAAGCCTGAAAACATTGAGTTACTCGAGCCTTTCATCAAGAAAGTAGTCGAGCAATACAAGCTTGATGATGAACAAACCAGTGATATATCATTGGTTTTAACAGAAGCTGTAAACAACTCTATCCATCATGGTAATGAATGTTGCCCTGAAAAGCTGGTTATCGTAAGTACAATGCAGCAAGAAGATATTCTAACCTTCGTCATACAAGATGAAGGAACCGGTTTTGACCCGGCAAAATTACCTGATCCAACTGCACCTGAAAACATCGCTAAGCCCAATGGTAGAGGCGTTTTTCTTATGAGACAGTTATCTCATGGTGTAAATATCAGACAATTGAGTAATAATGACTGTGGATGCCAGGTGGTAGTGCAGTTCAAAATTAAATAAGCAACAACTAAACGTTAACATTATACGTTTAATCATAAAATACCCTAACTTAGATAAAAATTAAAAAGATATGACTTCATTAGCTTATATATTCAATCTTGGCGGCCAGGAGCTCATCATCATCGTAGTATTGGTTTTATTACTTTTCGGAGGGAGAAAAATTCCGGAATTGATGCGTGGATTAGGAAGAGGTATTCGTGAATTTAATGCGGCCAAAAGCAATATTCAATCTGAACTGGAAGAAGGCATCAATGAGCCGAATCAAACCAGTAATGAAACAAATCAGGAAAAAGTGAAATAAGCTTTTTTTAAATGATATTCTTGGAGGGATGCTCAATAAGCATCCCTTTTTTCGTGTAGGGTCGAATTAATTCGACCCTACAATGTACATTTACATTACAATTTATCGACTGTGAAAAACATCAAATCTTTCCATAAAGCTTTAGCGGCAAAAGAAACTTCTTGTCTTAAAGAAGTGCAACAATTTTTAGCTGAAATAGAGACGCGTTCATCTTTGAATGCTTTTTTGGAAGTTTTTAAGGAAGAAGCTTTAGAACGTGCCGAAGCTCTGGATGCTAAATTTGCTTCCGGCGAAAAAACAGGTCGTCTTGCCGGTGTGGTAATCGCCATAAAAGATGTGATCGTTTATAAAGGACATATTTGTTCTGCTTCATCAAAAATGCTGGAAAACTATGAAGCCATTTATCACGCAACTGCTATTGAAAAATTATTAGCTGAAGACGCTATCATTATAGGTCGTTTGAATTGCGATGAATTTGCCATGGGCTCCTCTAACGAGAATTCAGCTTTTGGACCGGTATTGAATGCACAAGATGAAAATAAAATTCCCGGAGGTTCTTCAGGGGGATCTGCCGTTGCGGTTCAGGCAGGATTATGTCATGTAAGTCTGGGTTCTGATACGGGTGGTTCTGTTCGAATGCCGGCAAGCTATTGTGGAACGGTAGGTATAAAGCCCGGGTATGGAAGGATATCAAGACATGGTTTAATTGCCTATGCTTCATCATTCGATCAGATCGGAGTTTTTGCTTCTAATGTGGAGGATGCTGCATTAATTACAGGTATTATTTCCGGGGTGGATGAATTTGATAGTACCTTATTAAATGTTCCTTCTATCAAAACAGCCATTAGCAATTGGGAGAAACCTGCGAAAATTGCTGTTTTAAAAGAAGCCATTGAAAGTGAAGCATTAGATTCGGAAGTGAAGGCCGCCTTTGAAGATTT
>JAHDHT010000296.1 GCA_020631175.1 Chitinophagales bacterium | reverse complement strand
CAAAAAACGTAGAGCTGCTTGCTATTGGGAAGCGACCGGCGGAAGCTTTACAATCGCTTAGCAGGTCTTGTTTAGGGAACAAAAGATTGCAGGGGAAAGCGCGGTTCAGCCAGCCTCCAAAATAAAAGCTTATTTCTGAAGCGTAAAAATAAAACTGGTTCCTTTTCCGACTTCCGATTCGACCCGAATTTCTCCCTTGTGTATATTGACCACTTTTTTACAAACTGCTAAGCCTATACCCGTACCGTCGTATACAGAACTTGAGTGCAATCGTTTAAATAATAAAAAGATTCGGTCGAAGTATTCTTCTTCTATCCCGATGCCATTATCTTTTACTTCAAACTGATGATGACTTACCCGATCTTTATACTTGATTTCTACAACCGGTTGAATGATCGGTTTTTTAAATTTGATCGCATTCTTTATAAGATTTTGAAACAGCTGATATAAATAAGTGTGATTACCGAATACTGCGTTCGGTAAATGCGGATCAATTTTAATTAAAACATTATTTTCTTCAATACTTTCAGATAAATCCTTTTTTATTTCTTCTAAAAGTAGTTTCATGTGCACATTCGAAAAGTGTACGTCATCTGATTTTACACGGCTGTACATCAATATATCTTCAATAAGATTGTTCATGTTTTTACCCGCAGAAACAATGTATTCGAGATATTCTTTTTCCTCTTTATTTAAGCGATCTTCAGATTTGTTTTTCAAAATTTGAGAAAAACCAACAATAGTTCGCAACGGTTCCCTTAAATCATGAGATGTGATATAAGCAAATTTTTCCAGTTCGAGATTTGACTCGATATATGATTTTAATTCTAATCGTTGCTTATCTAATTCCTCAACTTTTACATCTAATAATTCTTTTGCTTTTACCTGTTCGGTTATATCGACATAAGTATAATTAATATTAGAAAAGTCATTGTCTTCCGGATAAATTACAGAGTAGTAAAAGTATTTTTCATTTCCTTTAAATGTTCGAATTTTAATTTGAGAACCAAATCCTTCCATGTTATTAAAAATGGCATGCAATTCATCTTTCCAAACGGTATTTATTGAATGTACGAAAACCTGAAATATGTTTTTTATGCTATCTTCTTTATTTTCTCCTTCAAACATTTCCTGCATCTTCGGATTAATATCATTCATTCGAATGCCGGAAATTATTTTGTGGTAGTCTTCCGGAAATTCTTCTACATGTTTTCGGATATCTTTTACACCTTTACTCTTTAACAAATTAATTTCATCCAATACCTTACTGAAATCAACCTGCGTTAAACCCACACTATTTGATTCGTAAATTTCTCTGAAAACAGATTCACTTTTCGCCAGTTCTTTTTTCGCCAGCTCTCTTTCAGTTACATCCGAAACAAATGAAATAATAATGTCTTTATCGTCTATATAATATTTCGATCTGTAGGTTTCCCCGTAAAACCAGGAACCATTTTTCCGATAATATTTAGAAACAGAAGCATACTTTTTTACAATTTGTTTTTGAAGTAAGCGCTCCATTAAAGCGGTGTATTCTTCATCGTGTTCTCTTCGCAGAAAATAGCGATGTCGACCCATAATTTCATTCTTTTTATAGCCGAAAAGATCTTCAAAACGTTTGTTACACTCAATAAATCGATTACTGGCAGCGTCTCTGAAAACAATGGCAAAAGGTAGTGCTCTTAGAAACTCTTTGAAGCCGATTTCAACTTTCGGACTCACTTTTATAGAGTTAAAAACCCCTGAAATTCTTAAGAGTTTGTCTTCAACTATTTCATATTTCAAGGCATGTTGAACATGCATGAAAATGCCGGTGAACGTCGGGTTCACCTCACAATGATCGTGACGGCCTGTAGTTCTTAATCCGTATGGTAAAAAGTCTACATCCAGCAGCATCTTGTTTTGCTGGGCCAGGAGGTCTTTCAGATAAATTTGCGGCTGTTTTTGATAGAGCTTACGAAGCCCCATTTCTTTAACCAAAGCTGTATTGATATAGCTCAGTTTTCCCTGTTGCACTATATTATCGAATATTGCATCATGGGAATCATTCAAATCTACCGGATTTTCGAGTTCGATAATGTAAAACCCACTCAAAGATTCATCCATAAAAAAGGAAAAATCCTGCTCGGAAAAGGTCGATATGTCGTTGATATTCAACAATGTATATATGTGCGTTCGAAGATTCCTGTAAAAATGAAAAAAAAATCGTTTTTCGGAAACTTTAAACGCTGCTTAAGCATTATACCTGTTCAATACGAATAAACATCCAAACGGATTCAATTATTTATAAATTAAAAAGATGCTTATGAAAAATTTATTTGGAAAATTAGGCGAGATCCTCAAGGATAAAAGATCAGAATTCTCCTTTGAAGTATCTCAAAAAGAAAAAGACGCAGTAATGATTGAGCAGGCTCAAACAGAGGGCCATGCAAATATGAACATCCTCTAAGAGGATCATAATCAGTCATTCAAACGAACCCGGGGGCCTTTGCACAAAAGGTCCCCTTTTTTTATGTTCTGCTCCAAAAGATTGGTGGGCAACGGCCGGGCTTTCCATTGCAATCTTTTGCCTGCCCAATAAGAGCCTGATCCTTATCTGTAAGCTTCCGCTGGTCGCTTCCATATGCGGTCATGCTCTAATCAGCCATTCAAAAGTATTTCCATTGCAATCCCTGTTGCGGCATTAGAAGTCAATAAACAGCCAATAATAAGTTGAAATGCTTTAAGCATACCACTAAACTTTTAAGTCGTTTTTTTTAATTTTAATGCTTCATTCGGGATGTAGCTCAGCCAGGTTAGAGTACACGTCTGGGGGGCGTGGGGCCGGAAGTTCGAATCTTCTCATCCCGACTAAAGAAAGTCTTTGCATTTTGTGTGTGAAGACTTTTTCATTTCATAGAAAGGCCCAAAATTAGTAAGGCTGTTATAGTCTCATTTCCCTTCTGTTATATTCTTTTAAACCAGCAGTCTGATACTTCATAAGCAGCCACTATTTTGTATATTTCATTCAAATCGAAATTATGTATAAATATCCCCTGCTTTGCATGTTTTTGATCGTACTGATCAACATCCAATCTCCTGCACAACAACTGCTAAAAGTTACGGACGAAAATGATAATCTGAAGGCATATTTATATGCCCTCGATAATCCGGTCGATACCAACGGAATCAAGATCAATAAAGAAGCATTAAAAGCACTCGATGCTTGCGACCAGCTGCTTCAAAGTCTTGATTACAACCTAATGAGTAAGGCCATATTTACTGAAATTATGGACTATGATCCGGATAACAGAGCCCGAAGCATTATGGGTTTTAAAGATTATGAAAACTTAGAGCAATCGGTTGAAGAAATCATCCAGACAAAAATTACCGATTTACCGGTTAAAGAACATTGGTTTATAGAAGAACTATTCCGGATGGATTGGGTAGATGGAAGACTAAATAAAATACCGGATGAGAGTAAATCAATACCGGCTTATTTTTATGCAATTGCCCGTTTAAACGGTAAAAAAATTAACAGTTTTGAGTCACTTTCGGATTTGAAAGAAATATATAAAGATGATGACGCACTTGTAAGAACATATTATGCTGACCTGGCAAAAAAACCTTTTAATCCCTATTACAACGAAACCTTAAATAAGTTAATTAGAACATTAGATGAAAAAGAATTGATGGCATTTGATACGGCCGACTGGGAGGATGAAAAAACGCAATCACTTATTTCTGAAAGAAATGAAATGGCGTTCAAGAGAATGCTTGATGGTATAGATAATCAAACTAGTTTTATTCCAATTCAAAAATATATGCTTGCCGGCGAAAACGGCATTTTATCAAAATTTAAAGAAGCAGGATATCAGGTCGCATTAATTACCGATAATCAAAAAGGGGATTTAAATTATA
>JAHDHT010000295.1 GCA_020631175.1 Chitinophagales bacterium | reverse complement strand
AGCCGCACTAAAGCCCAGTATCAGAGGCTACCGCTGCAATCGCTATCGCAGGAAACTCAAATGTCAGACTCAAACTCAAACTCAAATGTCAAACTCAAACTCAAATTCAAAGATTTAAGAGTTAAGAAAGACTACTTTTAAGGTAATCGTAGAAGACCGAACAACAGCCATACCCCTTCGCGCCCTTGCGCCTTTGCCGTAAAGGAGACCGAACTCTCCCGAGCAAAGCGGAGGGAACTTTCGGTTCAATTAGAAATATTCAATTACAAAAGCAAATCATTCATAAACCGAAAGATATACTTCGCCTTATTTAGCATATGCCTCGACTTCACTCGAAATAAGCCTCTGCGTTCTCTATACGAATCATTAGCAGCAAGGTAAAATGTACAAGTCGCAACTAATTTTTTCTTTGCGTTATTTTCTCATCCGAACAACAGCCATACCCCTTCGCGCCCTAGCGCCTTTGCGGTAAAAAATCCGAACAAAAGCCAAAAAATCTCCGCGCACTCTGCGGTAAAAATCGAAGACCGAACTACAGCAAATAACCTTCGCGCCCTGGCGTCTTTGCGGTAAAAAGAAGACCGAACTCTCCTGAGCAAAGCCGAGGGAACTTCCGGTTCAATTTGAAATGTAGTATCAAACAAGAATCATCTACTTCTCAAACCGAAAGATATCTCGACTTCGCTCGATATGTCTCCGTGACCCTCTGCGGTAGAAAATCCCGAACAACAGCATTCGTAATTCGTCATTTCAAATTCCCCATCATTCCTTTACTCAAACAACATATTCCAGCCGCTTAAACAATGGCAACTTATCAAACCGCCCATTCAAAATCAACTCAGAATCCGTCTCCAACCAATCCTCTAAAATAGTAGCATAAATTTGCCGGAAATCAATTGTAAAGCCCACATCTCCATCACTTAACTTTTCCAGATCTATCAATTCATTATATACACCCGCACGATTTAAATGAGGACTTACAACAAAACTAACGTTACCCGCACCGTGATCTGTACCCTTACTTCCATTCTCTTTAACACGTCGCCCAAATTCAGAAAACACCAAAACGCAAACTTCATGTAGCCGATTCATTTTTGCAAGAGAATCAATAAATATATTTAATCCCTGTGCAAATTGACTTAACAACTTGGAGTGACGGTGAGCCTGCCGGGCATGCGTATCAAAGGAACCAAAGCTCACATAAAAAACCTGCGTTTCATCATGACACTGAATAATTTCTGCAACATTTTTTAAGTCCGTTCCAATTGAAGTTCTTGGAAAATCTAGCCCTAAATCAGCTTTTTTATGAGCTTTGCGAAAAGCTCTCATCTTTTTTTGTCCTTGATGAACAGTCTGATAGATATAATCAAGTAACTCGTTTTCCGGTTGATTAATATGTTTATATCGTGTGATGTTTTTTTTCATCATTGGCGATGATAAACTATTGTATAAAGCAGCCGGACTTTCAAATGAAATTCCAAATTTATAATCACCTTTTAAGCATAATGATAATTCTTCACTTAACTCAATAGCTTTAAAAGTGGTTCTTTCTTTTGAGGTACATTCAGCATCCAGATATCTGCCAATCCATCCGGTCTCATAAAGTTTATTTACATCACCACTTGCTGTTTTCCAAACATCGATAGATTTAAAGTGTGAACGACTCGGATTCGGATATCCAATGTTGTGAAGAATATTGATAAATCCTTTTTCATACCAGGGCATTAAACTTTCTAAACTTAAATGCAAACCATAATCGGTTCCGATTGAAAAAGTATCTTTTGCTTTAATACCAAGGTTTGGTCGAAGCCGATAATAGGCATCCTGCTGGGTCGGAACAATTGTATTTAATCCATCATTGCCGCCCGTTAAATGAACTAAAACCAGTTTCCTTTGCGATAAAGGTACATGTTCAGCTGTCTGCTGCACAAATAGAGGTAAAGTTCTATTTTTAGATGAAGCCATTTTTAGTGCAATTGATATTCAGGTAAGGAAGCAACTCTTATGATCGCTTTCTTTAAAGCCATCATATTTTTTGATAATGGTTTATTTTCATAAACTTCAATAAGTGATTGCATTTGATTATAATTATTGCCAAGCATCAATTTAGATAAAACTTCAGCCGGACTTCCATCATTAATTTCTTTGAAAAGTAAATTAATTTCATCCAATTCATGTATAATTTTAATCGGCTTGTTTTCGCCCTCAGTCATTAATTCAATATTTTCCGGATCTTTCTTAAAACTAATCATCTCCTGAACTTTTGCTTTAAATAAAAGTTTTTCAGTCAAATTAATACGTTCTGCAATAGATCCCAGATCAAGCCACTGTTTCCCACTTATCCAACCCGATACGTTCGGAGGTTCTCCCAAAATTTGACCAAGCTTTCTTTGAATGCGAAATGAAAATCCGGCATCCTCAAATTGAATGCCTGTAAACCGGATTAAACCAACCAATAATTCAATAGGGGATTTTACACGTTTACCTTTTGAGGATTTAAATTCTTCATCTGATAATATTGTTTTTACAAGAGTTCCAATATGATATGAACTTTTATAAAACAGAGTTGAAATCTTTTTTAAATAATTTTCTTCTATTTCCTTACCGGTTAAGTAATGATAAATTTTGGCCGCAATATATTCTCCGGTGTTTTCTTGCTGAAAAATAATATTCAAAATGTCTTCACCTGCATAATAATCAGATTGTCCGAGAAAAGTTTTTATTCCTTTATCATGCGTTTTTTCATCGATAAAAAAACTTCCATCCTTAACTTTAAATCTCCAGCCGGTAAATGCTCTTGCCACTTCCTTTACATCTTGTTCACTATATTTTCCAACGCCGACCGTAAACAACTCCAGTAACTCTCGTCCAAAATCTTCATTCGGTTTGCCTTTTACATTTTTTCTAAGATTTAAATAATTAATCATCGCCGGGTCGTGTGCAATATTATAAACAAGATCTCCAAAAATATTCCAGCGCATTTGCTCTTAACATATTTAATTGCTTTTGCCATAAAGCAGGAAAAAATGTTTTGCATGCAAAATGATCATGCCAGAAAAATGCCATGCGCTCTCTTAACTGCGCTTCACCAAAAGCCATCTCATGTAACCATTGATTGCTGATTTCCATATTCATCTTTCTGAAATGTTGACGAATATTTAATTTATCTTCTCCTTTTGCCCAGTGACTATAATCTGAAAATCGATCATCGGGAATAACCTCAATTGGCTTTGTTGAAGCGATTTTTCAAAAAAATAATCCACCAGATCAGCATTACTCAATGACAATTGACCATAAATGGAATCAGGTGAAGGCCCAAATCCGGCCCGATTTATCAAATGGATATTTTCCGCAAAACGCTTTGAATAGAGCATTGAACAAATAGGCTAAATTTTTGACTAAGAAAAATCATAGTTCAAATTCAAAGAAGTAAGAATCGATATTTTATACAAGTGCAAACTCAAATGTCAAACGCAAATTCAAAAATCCTTCCGAAAAAAAGAACACCGAACAAGCGACAATATTAAATATCAAATCTCAATTTTCAAATCCGACAGACCTGTCCATCTTAAAAGCGCAGCGTTCAGCATTCAAAATTCAAAAATCCTTCCGAAAAATGAACACCGAACAGGCGACAATATCAAATCTCAAATCTCAATTTACAAATCTGACAGCTCTGTCAATCTTCAAATCACACCATTCAGAATTCAGCATTCAAAAGATCCTTCCTCCGTCAAGATGATCTTCGGTCAAAAAAAAGCAGCAATTCAAAACTCAACATTCAAAATTCAGCATTCGAGAATCAGACCATTTCAAATTATGAAGCCATCCATCATAATTTCCTCAATCCTCAATCGCAAATTAAAAAAGCATCCTCCGAAAAACGAAGGATGCTTTTACATATAATAGTATAAGTTAAGCGTAAAACTATGCTTCCTCTGCGGAAGTCGCA
>JAHDHT010000042.1:11915-24089 GCA_020631175.1 Chitinophagales bacterium | reverse complement strand
ACCGCAAACTGTGAACTGCCCACCGCAAAGATTATAATAGCAAGCTCTTAAACTTAATCCTACACTCTAATACATTCTACGAAGCCTGAAACCCAGCAAAATAGCCCCAATTGCAGCGGAAACCCGGCTCTGCTGAAGTGCACTGAAGCAATGCTTTTGTGAAGGCTGACAGAGGAAGACAAACAAAGCATATGCTGAAGCGCCTGAAGCAGAGGCGCGTTGCAGCGGAAAGTGGGCGCGAAGCCGGATTCGAAGCCGAATCTGTCGCTTCATAAAAAAGTTAAAATGTATGCTTTTAACATTATCTCTCAAATTAGCCTACAATAAATACACAATGGCTGTGGAAAATTAGTATTTTTAGTACTTCATTCTTCTGGGCCGATGGGGGAAATTGCTGCAAAGTGCCTGAAAATGAATCAATTAGCTAGGATAGAAAGGGCATAATATTTTACCCGCAAAATATTGGCGTAACCAATGGAGAAATTTTACAACAGCATTTTTCGATTACTCACTATAACCGTTTTATGCATATCACTGAGCTCAAGCGCTTTTGGACAGTGTTTTGACGAGGGCGATATTGCCTTAACTTTTAGCCCACCGTCGAATAATGGGATTTATCCTTTCGACACGGAGGTTGAGATGTGCGTAACGATAACGGGCTTTCAACAGGTAGGTATTGACTGGCTTCACAGTGCTATTCTACAGTTTGGTGATGCATGGGATATTAGTACTATTAGCGTCATTTCTATGCCGACTAATTGTGGTGGCGCAGGAACATGGGGCTTTTATAATGCAACTCAGTTAAGTGCGCCGATTCCTTCGGTAACTACAACCGGTGTAGGCAGTCTTGCTTGTATTGATGTTGCTTCTGTTGGTGGCGGATTTGTGTTTGATTATACAAGTGCTACCACGATCTGGGGTGACTCTGGCGGAGGTACAGGTGCCAACTGTCCTCAATTTTGCTGGACGATTTCAACGATAAATGTAGCGGATTTTAATGGAACAAATACTGATTTATCGGTCAATGTCTTGGCGATGAGTGATAATGGTCCTCCTTATGGTTTAGGAACATGGACATCCGGTGCGGGTGGATGTGATTGTGACGATGATGAAGCAACGCAGGATTTTGAAGATCCAAGTTATGATCCGAATGATCCGAATGATACGAACGGTCCAGCTCCTGCATTAGCGCCTTGTTCTTTACCACAAGCGCCGGTAATTGACGGACCGAATTTGGTTTGTAGTCAGGATGTTACACAGTTTGCTGTGACGAATGAAGAAGCAGGTGTTACCTATACCTGGTTTGATTCGGCAGGTAATCAGGTAGACACCGGGCCGGTTATTGATGTGAACTGGGATTTGGTTGCGCCGGGCGATCTATGCTTACAATACATTAATGCTGATTGTGCAAATGTTGGTATCGATTTTTTCCAGACTTGTTATGCGGTTTCCGTTTTACCGGCTCCTGATGTGAGCCTTGTAAGTCCGGCAGAACCGATTGCTTTATGTCCGGGTGAAACGGCTACCTTAACGGGTGCGACTGCTTTGGGCGGACCAAATGATATTGAAATTGCTTTTACCGGTTCGGGTGGAAGTATTCCTGATAATGATAATGCAGGCTTAAGTTCAACGGTAACGGTATCGGGTGTTGATGCTCCGGCTATTACGGCCACCGTTGATGAAATTGTTTCTGTTTGTTTAGATATTGATCATCCGAATGTTGGAGATTTGGTTATTGAATTAATTTCTCCTTCGGGAACGGCGATTACATTAGTTGCCAATGAAGGTGGAACAGGTGATGATTTTGAAGGCACTTGTTTTGTGCCTACAACCGGTGCCACTCCAATTACAGCAGGTGTTGCTCCATTTAATGGTGAGTATGGTCCTGAATTTCCATATTTCTTATTAACCGGAAGTGCGACGAATGGTGACTGGACTTTAAATGTTGTCGATGACGGTGCGGGTGCCGTAGGTATGTTGAATTATTGGGAGATGACTTTCAATACAACCTATGATCTTGACCAATCAACTTTAGTTTGGACAACTGCGGATGGAATTATTACCGGTCCTACCGATCAATTAACAACAACAGTTGATGGTCCCGGAACCTATACATTAAGTATTACAGATGAATTGGGATGTGTTGGATTTTATGAAGTTGTTGTGAATTCGGGTGCAGGTGCGGCTATTAATTTAAGTTTAGATCCGACAGCATGTACAAACGATCCCGCTAATCCAATTGCATCTGCTGATCAGCCGGGTGGAGTATATACAATTAATGCTCCGGGTGTTATTAATGCAACAACGGGTGAAATTGATTTGGCTTTAACGCCGGCCGGTATCTATACCGTTGAATATGAAATTACAAATGCAAGTTGTTCAAGTACAGCTAATGCAAATATTACAATCAGTAATGAGCCTGTTGTAAGTATTAATGGCTTGTTATCTAATTATTGTAACGATGAAGGAATAATTGCTTTAGAGGCAAACCCTATAGGCGGTACGTTTACGATTAATAATGTTTCGGCAACTGAGTTGGATTTATCTAATTATACTTCTAATACACTTGTTACAGTTGATTATACTATTGTAGATCAAAATGGCTGTCCGGGTGCTGCTTCTCAAACGGTAGACATAGCGGTTCAGGAAGTGGCAGACTTTACATTACCATCTACAAATGTTTGTGAGCAGGATGGAAATATTATTCCTGTTTTAGGTGCCGGTTTTACACCGGGTGGTATCTGGTCGGGCCCTCCGGGATTAGTAATTAATCCTGTTACAGGTGAGGTTGATGTGGCTAGTTCTGTTCCGGGTACTTCGTATGCGATTACGTATACCACTCCGGGTGCTGTTTGTAATGATGCAGTAACACAGTTTTTAGGCATTAATGAAATTCAGGTAGCTGACTTTATTTTAGATCAGACGGCTTGTATAAATGGTGATTCAATTGTGCCGATTCTCGATCCGAATTTTACAATTGACGGGGAATGGACGGCTGACTTTGGTGTAGCTATTGATGATTCTTCGGGAACAATAGATTTAACGCAAAGTACGGTCGGCGGGCCTTATACCATAACATATACTACACCCGGACCGTTTTGTGTTTCAACTTCCACGCAGAGTATATCCTTTACCGGTTTAGAAGATGCGACTTTTTCTGTTGATGCAGATGCTTGTCAAACATTTGGTACGGTTACTCCGGTATTAGATCCGGCAGCGGCACCGGGAGGAACATGGACGGCAGATTTTGGATTAGATATTGATCCGATAACAGGACAGATTAACACGAATGGGTCTACTATAGGCGGACCGTATGCGCTTACTTATACTTCGCCTTCTGTGGATTGTGGCAATACGTTTACTCAGTTTATAGAAATTACTCCGGTAGATGATGCTTCGTTTACTTTTCAAACCGAAGCATGTGAAGGTGATATTTTAATAGCCGGCCCTTTTGTTACTGGTCTGCCCGGAGGTACATTTACGATGGATCAGGGAGCCGTAATAGATCCGGTAACCGGATTGTTTGATTTAAGTACATTAACTCCAGGTGTAACTTATAATATTACCTATACCACACCGGGTGCCTATTGTAATGGTCAAAGTACAGCACCATTTACCTATAACGGTCTGCCTAACCTAAGTATTGATGGTTTAGATAGTAATTATTGTGAAGACAACGGTTTGGTTAGTCTTGCTGCGAGTCCGGCAGGTGGTTCTTTCACTATTGATGCCATTCCCGGTTCTTCATTTGACACAAATAATTACAGTGCAGGAGATGTGCTTGATATAGTATATACCTATACAGATGCTACATCAAACTGTACAAATACAACCGACCAAACGGTGACCATAGATGCTTTACCGGTATTGTCGATTGATAACTTACCTTCAACAATTTGTTCTACTGCTTCAACTTTCAATCTTGAAGGTACACCTGCAGGTGGCGTTTATGAAGTGGATGGAAATACAACCGGTACTTTTGATCCTTCCTTATTTTCGGAAGGAGATATAATTGATGTAGTTTATACCTATACGGATGCTACAACAAACTGTAGTAACTCGATTACGCAACTAATAGAATTTGACGCTCTGCCTGTGGTGAGTATCGATAATGAAGATGCTTATTGTATAGATGAAGGTGTTATTTTATTAGAAGCTTCTCCGGCAGGAGGTGAATTTACAATTAACGGTAATGTGGTAACTGAAATTAACACCGGTGATTATAGCGCCGGCGATTTAGTAAGTGTTACGTATACATTAGATGACGGATCTGAATGTATTGGTGTAACAAGTGAAGATATCGCAATTGATGATTTACCAACTTTATCAATTGATAATAATTTAATTTTCTGTGAAGATGCTGCTGTTGAAACATTAACTGCAAGTCCGGCAGGTGGAACCTTTACAATAAATAATGTAACGGTAACTGAGTTTGATCCTTCCAGTTTAGCGGGAGGTGGTACTATCGATGTTACTTATACATTCATGGATTCAAATAACTGTGAAAACAGTATAACCGAGACCCTGAACGTTAATGCTTTACCGCAACCTACATTTACAAGTCTTGATGCAGCATATTGTGTTACTTCTGCATTAGTAGTTTTAGATGCCAATCCTTCCGGCGGTACCTTTACGATTAACGGAATGAATGCGACTGAGTTAGATCCGACTTCATATTCGGCGAATACTACTTTAGATGTTGAGTATACTTTTACAGATATCAATAACTGTACTGCGGTAATTCAGCAAGACGTAAATATAGATGATGCACCACAAATTCAGACAGGTTTAGAAGCCGGTTATTGTAATGATGATGGTCAGATTGATTTAGTGGGTAATCCTTCCGGTGGCGATTTTACCTTGGATGGAAGTGCAGCTACTGATTTTGATACGAACAATTATACTCCGGGTGATATGATTGAAGTCATTTATACCTGGGATGACGGTCAGGGTTGTAGTAATACGGTTACAGAGCAAATTGAAATTTTTGATATTCCTTCCGCAACAATAGATACAGATGATAATTTCTGTGAAGATTTTGGTTTGGTAAATTTAACAGCAAGTCCGGGTGGAGGTGATTTTACGATTAATGGAATAGCTGCTGCTGATTTTAATACAACAGATTATGCGCCTGGTGATGTGCTGGATGTGGTTTATTTAATTGAAGACAATAATGAATGTACTTTTGAAATTCAACAGGATATTGTTATTAACGGTCTGCCTACGGTTAGTATAGATAATGTAGACGGAGCTTATTGCATTACTTCTGCAACGGTAAGCCTTGAGGCTACGCCTGCGGGTGGTGAGTTTACCATAAATGGAACAACAGTTACTGAATTGGTTCCGGGTGATTATCCTGCTGGTTCTGTCTTAGATGTTGAATATGTTTTCACGGATGGAAATAACTGTGAAAGCTCAGCTACTTTACAAGTAAATATTGACGATGCCCCGGCACTAGCTTCTAATTTAAATACTGAATATTGTAATAATGATGCATTAGTAACATTGGAAGGAAACCCTGCGGGAGGTGAATTTACTATTGGTGGTATTGTAGTTACTGAATTTGATCCTACTTCATTTTCAGGAGCAACTTCTGTAGATGTTGTTTATTCTTATGATGATGGAGCCGGTTGTTCAAATGTTTTAACAGAAACGATAACTTTAAATCCCGAGCCAAATGGTTCATTTACAATTGATGAAGTTTTCTGTAATTCAGATCCGGTTGTTGTATTAGGAGCGACTCCGGCAGGTGGTGACTTTACGGTTAACAATACACCGGCAACAGAAATAGATCCGTCTGATTTTGATACTTATATTTATTTAGATGTAAATTATACCTATACCGATCCTTCAACGAATTGTACTACTTCTTACAATACACCGGTTGAGATATATCCGGTACCCGAACCGTCATTTATTAATTTGGCCTCGGCTTATTGTGACGGTGCTTCAACGATTACCTTAACGGCAGATCCTCCTGGTGGAGATTTTCTTGTGGATGGAAGTGCAGCAACAGAATTAATTCCTTCCGATTATTCTATAGGTACATCTGTTATGGTAGAATATACTATTGAAGATGGAAACGGATGTTCAGCAACGATTGAGCAAGAGGTTGGAATAGAAAATAATGCAAGTGCAAGTATTGATAATGCACCGACTGAAATGTGTTCATATGATGCGGCAATTACATTAACTGCTTCTCCTGCCGGAGGAACATTTAGTGGTAGCGGAGTTATTGGTGATACATTTGATCCGAATACGGTAACAGCTGGTCAGTCTTATGCAATTACTTATGATTATATAGATCCGGATGGATGTGGTGCTCAGGATATAGTAAATATTCAGGTCAATGAAATAGATGATGCTTCATTTAGTTTTGATCAGGCCAGCTATTGTATCAGTGCGGCAAACCCAATGCCGGATAATATTACCTTACCGGGCGGAACATTCAGCGCAGATAATGGATTACAAATTGATGCTGCGACCGGAGAAATTACGATTAGCAGTGGAGCCATTGGTGAAATGTATGAAATCACCTATACTACAGATGGTGATTGTCCTGAAAGTTCTACTTATTCAATAAGTATTTCTGAATCTGATAATACAAACTTCAGTTATAGTTCAACGAGTTTCTGTCTTGGTTCTGATGATCCTGTTCCTCTAAGTGTTGGAACGGTAGGAGGTACTTTCGATAGTGCTGATGTTCCGGTAGATCCGGTAACTGGTGAAGTTGATTTATCGGCAGCGCAAATTGGCGATGTATATAATATATCATACAGCACAACAGGTGCCTGCGCCAGTACAACTACCATAGCAATTGAAGTTGATGCCGGCGATGATGCAAGTTTTGCCTTGAATCAAACGACTTTCTGTCCTGATGATGCAGTGGATCCTTCCGCTTTACAAATTGCTACACCGGGCGGAGTTTTTGCTGTGGATGGAGGATTAAATGTGAATCCGATTACCGGCCAGGTAGACTTATCAGGTGCTGTTGGAGGCTCTACTTATACCCTAACATATACAACTATTGGGGCTTGTCCTTCTTCGAGCCAGTTAACATTTGATGTTCTTGAAGTGCCTGAAATTGCTTTATTTGCTAATGAGGGTATTTGTTTAGGGGAGGAAATTGAGGTGAATCTTGATATGTTGAGCGGAAATATGTCGGATTTCAATAGCAGTGATTTTGTTTGGGATTTTGACAATGCTGCAGAAAGTACAGGTGCCGGTGAAGGTCCTTATAGTTTAGTTTGGGACCAATCTGGAATATATACAATTAGTGTCATCATGATTAATCAGCAGTGTTCAGTTGAACCTGCTACAACAGATATTATCGTTGAAGATCTTCAGGTTTTCACGATAGAAGACGTTTCTATTAATTTCGGAGAGCAAATTTCTGTTACAACAACTGCTTCGGGCAGCCAACCAACTTATAGCTGGACACCGTCTATAGGGTTAAGTTGTACAGATTGTCCTTCTCCGGTTGCACAACCAACTGAAGATGTTACTTACACTGTCGAAGTGTTTGATTCGGTAACCGGTTGTTCGGCAAGTACAGAAGTCAGTCTTTCAGTCGCTTTTGTACCTCCATTTATTCCAAATGCATTTACGCCGGATAATGACGGCTTAAATGATGCAATTGGAGTCTTGGGTGAGGGCTTAAGTGAAATGAATCTGGTGATTTATAATCGCTGGGGTGAACGAATTTTTGAAACAAACGACCCTTCTGAAAAGTGGGATGGAACTTACAAAGGCATACATTTGGACCCGGATGTTTTTGTCTATGTGCTAAGCTATTCCTATCTTAACAATGAGAAGGGATTTTTGAAAGGTAATATTACATTAATCCGATAGAAGAAATTTATATGATGAGAAATCTTTACGCTTATTACATAGCTGCATTGGTGGCTGTCGTGCTGCTTTTTGATCAAAAAGCGCAGGCGCAGGATATCCATTTCACAGAGAATTATGCAACACCCATTTTAATTAACCCTGCATTAACAGGTTTATTTAATGGTTCAGGTGTTCGAATTACAGGTATATATAGAAATCAATGGAGAAGTATCACTAAAGATGCTCCCTATAGAACTATATCTGCTTCTGTTGATATGAATACTATTCCTGGCGCATTTGCAAATGATCAATTCAGTGTTGGATTATTAGTTTACAGCGATCAGGCAGGTGACTTAAGATGGTCAACTAATCATTTTGATTTATCGTTTGGATATGCTTCAGCTTTTGGTGATTTCGATAATCACTACTTAAGTTTCGGTGCAATGGCTGGCGGAGTTCAAAGAAGTGTTGATTATACAGAAGCACGATTTGAATCTCAGTTTGATGGTACAGGCCATAATGGCTTAATTCCTTCCGGAGAAGATTTAGGAAATGATAATTTATTCTTTGTAGATTTTTCTACTGGAATGATGTATTACTACGCTCCTGACAGAAGAAGAAATTTCTTTTTTGGAGTTGGTTTATATCACATCAACAGACCTGTAATTAATTTCGTTGAAAGCAATCCTGATCATCGTTTACATGCAAAAGTAAGCGCTCAGGTTGGTGGTCGTGTACCTATCGGTGAAGATTTTGATTTATTACCAAGTGTTTATTTCCTTAAGCAAGGACCGAATACCAAAATGGACGGAGGTGTTTATATTTCTTATTTATTCGAGAAAAATAGAAATTCTGAGAAAGCAATTGGTCTTGGAGTGCTTGGAAGAATCGGTGGAGATCAATATGACTTCTTAGGAACGGATGCTGTAACGGCTGCTTTAAGAATGGACATCGACCAATTAACTTTAGGCTTAGCCTATGACTTTAATATTTCTAATTTAAATAATGCAACGAATGGACGTGGCGCAATTGAGTTAGCAATGATTTATATCATTCAAACAAAGAAGCGTTCGAAGATTTTATATTGTCCACGTTTTTAAAAGATATCGACTTTGGCTACAAGTGGCGCTATACTGATCTGTATAGCGCCATTTTTTTTAAATATTTTTAGCCATTAGACTTTGCCTTACTTCTGGCAACAAACGCACCTACATTTGTTTTGAATTCATCTAATGTTTTAGTGTAACCTGTTTTGCCTAAGGCTGTAATTTTATAATTTGTTGTTGGATCTCTTTCGATATCGAAAACCCAAACCGAAGGAAAACCTCTCACTTGAAAAGCTTGTTTTAAACCCTGGTTTTGTTGTTTGACTTCTTCCGGTAATTTAAATCGTTTAGGAGAATCAATTTCTAATAAAACCACATTTTCATCTGCCCATTTTTTGAAACCGGGTTGATGAAAAACTGATTTATCTAATCGTTTACACCATCCACACCAATCACTTCCGGTGAAATTTGCCATTACAGGTTTACCTGTTTTTTTTGATTCTTCTAAAGCCACATCTAAGCTTACATGCCATCCATCATTCTTTGCTTTATAAGATCCGGTGTTTGCCGGAGCAGAAATAAGACCGCTTGGTTTTTTTGCTGTTGTCTGGCTACTTATTACGGGTTTTGTTACTTGGCGGGTTGTTGTAGTATTTGTCGCATTCACCGCTTGAGCCGGTTTTTTTAAGGTTTGACTATTATTAATTTTAGCCGGTACTTCCTTAGCCGGTACTTCCGCTTTTTTTGATTTAGTATCATTTGTAGCGGTTTCTGAATTACAAGCAGTTAATGTGATTGTAATTATAAAAAAGAAATATATTATTTGTTTCATAAAAAATTTGTTTCTGTCTTAATGATGTTTTATGATTTTAAAAATGGTTTTATCTAATATGTTTTACATTAATAAACAATTATTCGTTCCGAATAAATACCTTGTTCTAAATGAAGTTGTAGAAAATATATGCCCGAAGATAACAAGCCTAAATCAATTTGACCGTCTGAGCTTCCGTTCAATAATAGCTGACCCTGAAGATTTAAAACTTTAAATTCCGTAACTTCTTTTAATCCATCAATTTTAATTATTGAACCCATAGTAGGATTTGGATAAATATTAATTATACTCTCTAATTCAGGTACGGATGGAATAACTACAGGCGGTTCAAATAATTGTTCATCCTGAGTCAGAAAATGTAACCCACCTTTTTTATTTCCCATTATCATATCTAAATATCCATCCTTATTAAAATCGGCAATAGCTAATCCACCCTGACCTCCTCCATTAACATCAACATAAAGAGAATCGACTAAAGTGAAGATACTGTTGTTTAAATCAGTATATAAATAGATATGCCCTGAAAAAGAATTGGAAACTAAATAATTATTGTCAAGACTATCAAGAACGGCAACAACAGGAGTGCTGTAACCAATTGGTAAAGGAGGTTCCTGAACATTTGCTTCACCCCAGAAATCGTTGACTAACTCAAAGCTGACTGCAGCACCGTTAGTTGTGTTTTCACAGAGATTAAAGGTGCCTGTTCTTTCACCAATAACCAAATCCATTTTTCCATCTTCATTGTAATCGTAAAAAGTTGGAGTTGCTCTTTTGCCCACAAAAATATTATCGAGACGATAACTGCTCAATTGTAATTCTATGGTATTGCCTGTACCGGCTGTGTTTTCAAAGAAATGAATATAACCTTCTTCATCACCGGCAATCATATCCATATCACCATCTCTATCTAAATCTTCAAAAGCCGGATAAAGACCTAGAATTTCCAATGAACTTAAATTGTTTAAATCATCGGTTACATATTCAAAACTTATGTTTGTACTATCACCATTGTATCGGTATACGGAAAGACTCGACATGTATGAAGTGTCGCTTCGATCAAAGTAACCAAAGTTTCCTACAACGATATCCATCCATCCATCCCCATCAAAATCTACAACTGTAGGATGAGCTGCATCACCGGCATCAAGCATGTCACCAACAAGAAAATCCGTTTTGTTAAAATCAAACTCCATATTCGTAGAAGAACCTTCATTTAAATACAGCCAGCATTGATTATGATTTTCAAATGTAACGGTTTCGTTAGGGGCTGCAATTATATCCTCCAATCCATCATTGTTTACATCCAACATAAAAGAAGCCGGAAAAATATATTGATCAACAAAAGTCGAAGCTGATGGCCAGGTAGCATCCTGACTTAAAATATCTGCAACTCCGGGACTTCCTTCATTATTTAATAAAGTTAAATAGCTTGAACTAATGTCTCCAATTAACAATTCCGTATCACCATCATCATCCGGATCTAATGCAAGAAGGGTAGAGCCCGGATGTAGTATGCTTTCGTCAAGAATATCTTTATCTGGTTTCACATCGCCAACTCTGCAGCTAACGCCCAGGGTAACGGTTGATTCATTGGGGTCTTCAAAAACATTACCCCAGCAAGCAGAAAGTCTTTCGAAATATAGTGAGTCATAATCATATCCGTTTTCCTGAGATTGATTTTCGAAGTATTCAATAGTGCCACCAAACTGATCAAAAGTTAACACATCAATATCGCCATCATTGTTTACATCGACAAATGCAGGAACGTCTGCACTTGAACAATAAATATTAATTGGCAGACTGGCACTTCCTGTATATTTTAATTGATTGGTTACTAAATCGTAAGTTGGAGTGTCATCATTTAATTTTGCTTTGTAAACCCGAATGCTCGATAAATAATTACAGAAAATATCTTCAAGGCCATCATTATTATAATCAAAAAACAAAGCCCATTCAGAAATTTCCGGAGGGAAAATAATTTCATATTCCGGAGCATATGTATAATCTACTTCACCGACAGTTCCATTATTAATGAATGTCAAAAAGCGATCAACAGATTTATCAAAAATAACGAGATCTTTAATTCCGTCATTATTTAAATCTGTATCAGAAAATTGAGGATTATTTAATCCGCCTGCAAAACCAAGCTCGAGTTCATTTCCATCCTTAAAAACAGAAGCATCAGGATTAATAAAAAATTTGCTTTGTCCGACTGATGCAAAGGTTAAAAGCAACAATAAAAATAGTATGGAGTTATGCTTTATCATTTTATTATGCTTTGTTAAATGATTCCCATCCCATAGCCGTAATGTCATGGCTGTTTCCGGATTGTGTTTTTAAAACGTTTCCTTTCTCAGTTATTTTACCAATAATTCGAATATCGTTTAATAATTCGATTTCATGTAAGCGATTTGACGGAACCGTAAATAAAAGTTCATAATCTTCACCACCATTAAGAGCAGTTGA
>JAHDHT010000042.1:0-11815 GCA_020631175.1 Chitinophagales bacterium | reverse complement strand
TGATGTTTCTCAAGTTCCGGTTGAATATCTTTATTCTCCATAAAGATTTGCTTTTCCCGCTCCATAATTTGAAGTCCGATATAAGCTCCACCCAAATCACCACTCACACAAATTAAATCACCAATCTGAGCCTTATGTCTTAAAACCGCTTTATCTTTTTCTACTGAACCGATTGCGGTAACATTGATAGCCATTCCGGTTAGGGAGGATGTTGTATCACCTCCAACCAAATCGACATTATAAAAATCACATGCTTTTTCGACGCCTTCATAAAAGGCTTTAATCGCTTCAACAGAAAACTTTCCGGAAACGGCTATTGAAACAGTGACCTGACTTGGAGTAGCCATCATCGCACAGATATCAGAAATATTAACGGCAACAGATTTATAGCCCAGATGCGTTAATGAAGTATAAACCAGATCGAAATGAATGCCTTCCATTAAAAAATCAGTACTTATTACCGTATGTTGATTTTCAAAATTTAAAACGGCGGCATCATCTCCGATTCCGATAATGGTGCTTTCATTTTTTTTTCTGGCGTATTGTGCGATTTCTGCTATTAAACCGAACTCTCCAATTTCGCTGATTGGTGTTATACTGTTACTTTTGTCTGACATTCTCCGGAATTGAATTTTAAGAATGCTAAAAATAGCCAATAAATTAAAAACCACCCATTTCAGCCTCCTGCTCATAGGCTTTATTTTGCTTTGTGTATCCTGTGCGAAAATTGATCGCAAGCCTTTAGATACCATGCATGAACAATACTATGCACCTGCTTATAGTGATGACAGCAACTGGGCAGCATTGCCATGGAAGGAAGATTTCGCAGACAGGGTACCTGCTGATACTTTATATGACCGTCAGGACAGAGCCGATGTAGATGTTTTTTATGTGCATCCGACTAGTTTTTATAACCCCAATCACTGGAATGCAGAGCTTTCGAGAAAAATGATCAATAATCGGACGGATAGGATTATTGTTAAGCATCAGGCTTCAGTATTTAATGGAAGTTGTAAAGTCTATGCGCCAAGATATCGCCAGGCCACTATTCATGCTTTCTGGTCTGAAACAGATAAATCAGATAAAGCATTTGAAGTAGCTTATAATGATGTAAGAGAGGCCTTCATTTATTATTTGAATAATTACAACAAAGGAAGGCCATTTATATTGGCCGGTCATAGTCAGGGAGCAAGTCATATAATTAGCTTGTTAATTGAGTTTGAAGACCAGGCATTTATCCAGGATCAGTTGGTTACTGCATATATTGTTGGGATGCCTGTTTTACCTTCGTATTTTGAACGCTTAAAACCATGTGAAAATGCTACCGAAACGGGTTGTTATAACGGATGGAGTACAATGCAGCATGGCGAACGATCGAACCCTATTTACGAACAATCGATTTGTACTAACCCGCTCAACTGGAAAATTGACGGCACTTATGCTTCGCGACTCGAAAATAAAGGAGCCGTTGTATTTAACTATAATGGTCTACGTTTAAATTTTTGTGATGCCCAATCGAATACCGGAATTTTATGGGTGAATAAGCCTAAGTACTGGATTACCTCCTTTGTTAAAAATTATCATGTTGGAGATATTAATATGTTTTGGATGAATATTCGATATAATGTAGCACAGAGAATAAAAGCATTTCAAGAAGATAAACGATGAATTTAACCCGCTCAACGCTGTACATCCTGTGTACGATTACATTAATTGTTTTTCCTTTAGTTGCTTTATTAATTGGATGGATATTTAATATTCCTGAAATTATCCCACAAGTAACACAGGAAACACAATGGCTCGAGCAAATCGTTTACGGTACTTTTTATGGCGTTGTAAGTGCTGCGATTGGGCTTTACCTGGTTCAGGCAGAGTATTTCAAGTTTTTTAAAGGAATGATTAATGGTCTTTTTAAAGATATTCAACTAAGGTGGGTGGATGTTTTTTACTTTTCATTTTGTGCCGGCTTCGGTGAAGAAATATTATTTCGAGCCGGCATTCAACCCTTGATCGGTATCTGGCCGGCGGCTATCTTATTTATTCTGGTACACGGATATATTCGCTTTAAAAATATGCCCAGCACTATTTATGGAATCTTCTTGATTGTTATTTCTGCCGGCTTTGGTTATTTAATGATTTACGTAGGCTTGTGGTCGGCAATAATTGCACATATGTTATATGATGTGTTTATGCTATCACATATAAAGCTTCGAATTAACTATACCCGTCTCAGCTAATTAGCAAATTATTTACGGTTTTTCGCAAATTTCCGTATTATTGGAGATCACACCTGTTCACTTTTTCAATTTTTATGGATGGAAAACCAATTGGTATTTTTTGATTTAATCAAACAAAAACTTCAGCCGGGAGTTAATTTGGCTGATTATTTAAAGGAGCATTTATTTTTAAGTAAAGACTCTGCTTATAGAAGATTAAGAGGGGAAACTTCATTGTCTTTTGAAGAAATTATAAAGCTGGCTAAAGACTTTAATATTTCGCTCGATAATTTTGTAGGTTCAAATAATAAAGATGCAGAAGTAATTTTTCACTTACAGCGTTTTCGTTTTAATCCAACACGTTACTTAACATGGATTGAAAAAGAATTTACGATTCCTTCTTTTGATTATGATTTTGAAATGTTGTATTCGGCAAAAGGTTTACCGGTATATTATAATTTCATCTTTCCGGAGATTGCCGTTTTTAAAGCATACTATTACAACAAAGTATTATTAAATAATAAAGACTTTGACGGAGTGGTTTTTGACTTTCAAATGGCTTATGATCTTTTTCTTGGAAACCAACAGGAAGTACAGCAATTAAAAGATAAAATTTATTTAAAATATTTAAATACACCTTCTACTGAAATCTGGAACATTCACACTTTTGACGGACATCTTCAGCAAATAAGATACAGTTGGGAAACAGGTTTATTTAAAGACAAGGAAAATGCTTTGTTGCTGATGGATAAAACTCAAGAGATGTTGAATAATACAAAAGCGCAGGCAGAAAAAGGATTAAAAATAAATCCTGAATATCCGGATGATACTTATGGTGCTTTTAATATGTATTTTTCAGAGCTTGTTCATTTAGAACATACCTTCTGGAGAAAAATAGACGAACAGCAAAGTACTTTTATCATTCACAATATTGGTGATTTTATTTTCACTTATAATGAAGTGTTTTGCAAACGAACGATGTATTATTTAAAAAACCTTATGGAGAAGGCGACGAATATTAGTAAGCAGTCGCCAAAAGCTAGGCATCGTTTGTTTAAAACGATTGAAAAAAAGGTGATGGCTTTGAGGATGGAAATTGAGGAAGGATAAACCCTCGCAAAACCCTTTCGATTAATCCACTGTCTTTCTATAAATCACATTTCGCTCTTTCAAATACTGCAGCATTTTATCCAAACAACCCGCTTCCATACCAATATACTCAGGAGGAGAAATACCTTTTCGTTTATAATCTCCTTCCAATACTAATTGAGCCGCAGCAGTGGCTGTGTAACCTGTCGTTCTTGCCATCGAACTAATTCCGGTTTCCGCATTAAACTCATCATATAAATCGTATGTATATTTTTTAGAGATACCATTTTCTAATCCTTCAATAATAACTTTCATTATGGTAAACTCTTCTTCATCTTCATGTAAATGCCATTGATCAAAAAGAACAGAAGAAGTCATCTCCAGGGGGCTCACCGTTTGTTCACCAAACTGACGCGGTTCTGTACTGAAAAAGCCCGCTGATTTTAACAACTTAATTTTATCAATATGTCCCGGATATCGTAATGTTTTTTCTTTCATATCCGGACATTCAATCGTGCGAATTAATGATCTTAATCCATCCGTATTAAAAGCCTCTAAATTTCCAACCGGATCAAACTGCATTAATTCACATTCAGATAAAGCAGCTTTTTGAACAACCACACCATTTTCTACTAAACGTGCCGAACGAGTATACTCTTCTATTACATCAATTGGAGAAAAAGGAGCTTTATAATCGAAGGGTGGAATTTTATTTTTAGGAAGACCACCAACGTAACATTCGAAGTTTTTAAGCTCCATGTTTTTACTGTGATAACCTAAAAGAACGTTGTCCATACCGGGTGCAACCCCGCAATCCATAATAGCAGTAACATCTTTCTCTTTAGCCAGTTCATCCAACTCAAAAGGGTCTTCAGGAAAAAAGCTGATATCCACTACATTCTTTCCTGCTTCAATAACCGCCTTTAAGGTTTCAAAACCCATATGGCCCGGAACAGCACCAATTACCAGATCATAATCTTCTATCAGGTGTCTGATTTGAGAAGTATCTTTTAAATCAGCTTTCTGAACAAATGTATTATCATTGATTTCCCCGATTTTTAATTTCTCAGGATCATTGTCAACAGAAGTGACATGATTTTTCTTGCTTAAATCTTTTGCGATAGCGCTGCCTATCATACCCGCGCCCAGCACAATTATTCTTTTCATTCTTATTCTATATCTGTACTTAATTTATATCGGCAGATTCTGCCATTACCTTTGTCTGCTACGAAGACCGTTTCTTCAAAATAACAAACACCCGAAGGTTCGATAAACTCAAAAGGTCCGCCTCCTTCACCACCGAAAGAAGCAATTATTTGTTTAGTAGTCGTACTTGTTGGAGGAGGATTTACGCCTTCGAAACCAATTGGTGTAAATTGATACAAGGAATCCAGATCTGCATCCACCACAAAAATATATCCTATATTATCAGGCGCAATATATACATCAGCAGGATTTTCAAAGCGAAAAGGTTCATACATAAAACGATCTGCTTTATCAGGATTCATACTTGCAAAAACAGCATCCTCAACATAAGAAGTACCGGTCTCCGCATCAACCTGTTTTAAAATATGTAAAGCTTTAAACTCCGCTTCAGGCGCTGTTTGTAACAACATAAAATCTCCCGAACCGGAAATACCATTCACAGCCTGTGGTGGTCCCGCCTCAGTTGCGATCGCACTCATGTATAAAGTCGACTTTAAACTCGAACTCACCGGATTCAGACCGTTCGCATAACCAATATTCTCTCCTTCCTCATCATAAAACAAAACAGCGTGATCAGGTCTTGCAATAGAAGCCAGATCATTTCTTGGTCCCGAACGGGCAACATAGAGGGTGTTATCGGCAAGGGTTGCCAAACCCGTAAATTCAACCGCCAAATCATCCATCCCTCTGAAAGCACTATTGTTACGACTTACATCACTAAAAGGATGAATTAAAGTATCTAAAAATAAAACTTCACCGGCAACAGCAGTATTCATTAAATGATAAACTGCCGCAAGATTTTCTGCAGAGCCATCTCCATCCACATCAACATCTACCCGCCCCGTTACATAAGTATGCAATCTTCTATCCTGAATAACATCTGTTGCGCCGGGAATAAATACCTGCTTTTGAATCGTGCCTGTCTGATCTAATACGTTTAAACCGTTCGCGTCAATTACATAAACCATTTCATCATAACCCACATAAACATCAAGCGGCGCATCAAAGTTTGTCCAGAAAGGTAAGACAGGAACATAACCCACTTCATTTTGAACCAATGTTGGATCAATAGAACCCTGCACAAAAATCTCTTCCGTCTGATCATCCTCTTTCGATCCCAGTAAAAACTCACAGGAAGAAAGCCCGATACACAAAGCCATCAAAAATAAAATGGAAACAAAATTTTTCATTAACGTTCTTCTATCGGTTCTTTAGATTTTTCCGGAAGCCCCAGACTTAAACTTATTCTATGGTTAGCACCTAAACGCTCTTTCGCAGTAAACGCATAATCCAATCCAACATTACCGAAATTACGTTTAAAATGTAAACCCAAACCTAACGATGGATAACTGAATTCATCTTGTCCCAGCTGATAGCCGGTACGTGCGATTAAAATATCATTCCAGATATAGCGCAAACCAAAATTCAATGTTTCATTATTATCAGTCGGGTGATTTAACTGTCCACTTATAGTCAGTAAATGTTTATCCCTTGAAACCGGATCCCATGCAAAACCCAATTGAAAAACAGCCGGAGGAGCAATACTTTCAAATTCATCAGCCGTGTAATTTCCATCCAGACTAATTACTTCTATACTTCCGCTAGGCGTAGCGTTAAAACCAAAATTTCTTAGTCCCACAGCAAACCGCGTATTTGCCAAACCAACTTCATATTGAAATCCAAAATCAAAAACAACAGTTGTTGTTTGAACATCGGCAATACTTTCAGAAATGAATTTCCCACTCAAACCGAAATTAAAATTATCCGTCATCACCTGCGCATAAGTGAGTCCAAAAGACATATTCACGGCACGAAAAGTTTCACCGGTACCGAAAGGGGCAAATTCTGTTGTGCGCAACATCTCACCCGAGTTTAAATAAACAAGAGAAGCACCCAAAAAACGCGTGTCTGATAATTTGTAAACAGCACCTGCACTTTCAAGGTTAATCGTCGAAAAATATTTAAGGTGCGAAATGCCAATCGCCACTTTTTGTCCGTCTAGCTTGGTAATACCGGCGGGATTATGAAACATTGCATTCACACCATGCGCAGATGTAATCCAGGCTTCGCCCATTCCGGCCGATTGCGCATCAGGCGCGATTTTCAGAAATTGAAACCCGGTAGTTCCGGTGCGGCTGCCACCGAAAGCAGGAAGTATTTGAGCCTCAACAGCAGAAGCCAAAAGAAGCACAAAAACCAGTAGATAAAAATGGATCAATTTCACAAGGCGAAAATACTATTTTTGCGCTTGGATATACCTTTTTGATTATGAATTTTATTTCACCCGATTTACAGGATTACATTTCAAAGCATTGCAGCGACGAAACGCCGCTTCAGGCCGAATTGCATCGCAAAACATGGCTGAGCACGCTCGCGCCGCAAATGATATCGAGTAACACCCTCGGACAGTTTCTGAAAATGATCGTCATGCTGCATCAACCCAAATGCATTCTCGAAATTGGCACCTTCACGGGCTATTCGGCGATCGCCATGGCATCGGCATTGGCCGAAGACGGCAAGCTGATCACTATTGAAATCGACGAAGAAAAAGAAGCCCTCTTTACAGACTATTTTCAAAAATCCGGACTCGATCATAAAATTGAAAGCCATATCGGGCATGCGAAAGACATCATTCCATCCATCCCCGACGAAATCGACATGGTATTTATGGACGCCGACAAAGAAAATTACCCACACTATTACGAGCTTTTGATCAATCGATTAAAACCCGGCGCGCTCATTATAAGCGACAACGTTTTATGGAGCGGCAAGGTGATCGAACCCGTAAAAGACAAAGACCGCGACACCAAAGGCATTCTGAAATTTAACAAAATGGTGCAGGAAGACGAGCGCGTAGATAATGTGCTGGTTTCGATAAGAGACGGCGTGATGCTGGCGAGGGTGCGTTAAAATTATTTGGGCGACTGCCGGCAAAAAACATCTTCCAAAACGAACCGACTTATGATGCCGGCACCGCGCTTTCCCCTGCAATCTTTTACATGTAGGTCAAGCGCTAAATATGTTTCTGTAAGCTTCCGCCGGTCGCTTCCATCTCCATTTTATCGCTAAACCAACCTGCAAAAGTATTTCCGGTACAATCGCTGTCGCATTTCGAGTTGTCAGTTGTTAGTGCATAGTAACTAGTTAATGTAAATGAAAACTAAAAACGGTCAACCCTATTCAGGCATGGTCAAACTGAGAACTGAAAACTGAAAACTCAAATCAAAATTAATCCCTACCTTCGCAATCCTTTTTTAAGTACAGCATGGATTTGAATGGACTGATGGATCTGTACAAGTCAGATCCCCGAACAAATGCGATCTATAATACCATTAATGATAAAGACCCACAAAGACTTTATCTAAGGGGAATGGTAGGCTCATTCCCGGCTTTTATCGCAGCTGCTACCTATCTTAAACGGCCTAAAAGTCATATTTATGTGCTCTCTAATAAAGAAGAAGCAGCCTATTTTCAAAATAGCCTTAAAAACCTTTTAGGTAATAAAGACATCCTCTTCTTTCCGGACTCTTTCAAAAAACCGGGCTTATTTGATACCATCAATAACTCTAATGTTTTATTAAGAACAGAAACATTGGGTCGTTTCATTAATAGCCATACCACAGGTGAATTACTGGTGACTTATCCCGAAGCATTAATGGAGAAAGTGGTCAATACTAAAGTGCTTAAGAAAAGTACCATCAGTATTAAGAACGGAGAAAAACTGGATGTTGATTTCATTACAGAACTTTTGGTTGAATACGGCTTCGAACATACAGACTTTGTTTATGAACCTGGCGAGTTCAGCATAAGAGGAGATATTGTAGATATCTATTCATTTGGAAACGAATTACCCTATAGAGTAGAGCTTTTTGGAGACGAAGTAGAATCCATACGAATTTTTGATCCTTCCGATCAACTCTCCCAGAAAAAATTAGCACGTGTTTCGATTGTTCCGAACATCAATTCACAATTTCGGGAAGAAGAAAAAACAGATTTCTTCAAATTGATTTCCAACCGAACAACGGTGTGGATAAAGGATGCTCTTGGTCTATACGAAAAAACCAAAGAGATCTTCGAACTTTCTGATGCATTGCAGGAAACAATGTCTGACGAAGAAGAACAGTATTTTCAATTCATTAATGAAGAAACCCTTCGAACAGGAATTGAAAAATCTTCAGTGGTTGAAATTGGGCATGAACAATTTTATACTTCCGGCGAAACAATTGATTATAAAGTTACACCTCAACCTTCCTTTAATAAAAATTTCAATTTATTAATTGAAGATTTATTAAAGCACCAAAACGATCAATACCTTAATTTTCTGTTTGCTGAAAATCCTAGACAGGTTGAACGCTTTCACAATATTTTTGAAGACATCTTAAATGATAGTGAAGAAAAGGTAACTTTCCATCCGGTTGTGAAATCGATTCATTCCGGTTTCGTAGATGAAGACTTGAAAATTTTATGTTATACCGATCATCAGATTTTCGAGCGTTATCATAAATATAATATCAAACAGGCTTATAGTAAAAACAAAGCCGTTACCCTGAAGGTGCTTCGCGAACTTCATCCGGGAGATTATGTAACGCATATGGATCACGGCGTAGGTCGTTATGCCGGAATGATGAAGATTGATATTAACGGGCAAACGCAGGAAGTAATTAAATTAATTTATAAGGATAACGATATTCTTTATGTGAATGTAAGCAGTCTTCATAAGGTTTCTAAATATGTCGGTAAGGAAGGAAAGCAACCGCGTGTAAATAAATTAGGTTCTGATGCCTGGGAAAATTTAAAGCGTAAGACAAAGCGTAAAATAAAAGATATTGCTAAAGACCTGATCGCTTTGTATGCAAAAAGAAAAGCATCAAAAGGTTTTGCTTATACACGTGATTCTTACATGCAAAACGAACTGGAAGCTTCTTTTATTTATGAAGACACTCCTGATCAAAGCAAAGCAACGGCCGACATAAAGGCTGACATGGAAAAAGAATACCCGATGGATCGTCTCGTTTGCGGAGATGTAGGATTTGGTAAAACAGAAATCGCCGTTCGGGCAGCTTTTAAAGCAGTAGCCGATAGCAAGCAAGTGGCAATTTTGGTCCCTACAACTATTTTGGCTTTGCAACATTATAAAACATTCAAAAACAGATTAGATCAGTTTCCTTGTGAAGTAGATTATATTAATCGCTTTAAAACGGCTAAGCAAAAAACAGAAACTTTAAAAAGAGTAGAAGAGGGCAAAGTTGATATTTTAATAGGAACACATGCCATTCTAAGTAAAAAAGTAAAATTCAAAGATTTGGGTTTGCTTATCATCGATGAAGAACAAAAATTCGGAGTTTCGGCTAAAGAGAAACTAAGAAACTTTAAAGTAAATGTAGATACGCTCACCCTAACGGCTACACCAATTCCAAGAACCTTACAGTTCTCATTACTGAATGCCCGTGATCTGAGTATCATGACAACTCCTCCACCCAACAGGCAGCCCGTTACTACTGAAATGATCGCCTTTTCTGATGATACAATAAGAGATGCAATTAACTTTGAAGTCTATCGTGGCGGACAAGTCTTTTTTATTCATAACCGGGTAAAAGATATTAAGGATGTAAAGGCAATGATTCGAAGGTTGTGTCCGGATGTGGATGTAGGAATGGCACATGGACAAATGGAAGGTCAGGCCTTGGAAGCCGAGATGATGAAATTTATTAATCGTACCTATGATGTTTTGGTTTGTACGAATATTGTAGAATCCGGTCTCGATATTCCAAATGCAAATACGATCATTATTAATAATGCCCAGAATTTTGGTTTAAGTGATCTGCATCAATTAAGAGGACGTGTTGGCCGATCGAATAAAAAAGCTTTCTGTTATTTAATCGCTCCACCATTATATACTTTGCCGGATGATGCACGAAAACGGTTAAGAACAATTACTGAGTTTTCAGATTTGGGAAGTGGTTTTAACATTTCAATGCGCGATCTCGATATAAGAGGAGCAGGGAATTTACTGGGAGGAGAACAAAGCGGTTTTATTTCTGATATTGGCTACGATACATTCCATAAAATTCTCGATGAAGCTATTATGGAATTAAAGACAACGGATTTTAAAGACTTGTTTAAAGAAGAATTGGTGAAGGATGTATCCTTCGTAATAGATTGCCAGATCGATACTGATATTGAAATTTTAATACCGGATAGTTATATCAATAGTTCGAATGAACGATTAAGTGTTTATACGCAAATAGATAATATCAAAAACCAGGATGAATTAAAAGTGTTCAGAGATCAGCTGAAAGATCGCTTCGGTCCAATTCCTTCAGAGGTAAGAGAACTGTTTGATACGGTTCGATTAAGATGGATGGCAAAGAAATTAGGCTTTGAACGGATAATATTTAAAAATAGAAAACTACGATGCTACTTTCTTCTGAATCAGAAAAGCGGCTTTTATGATTCACCTGTTTTTGCTAATATGATGACCTGGGTACAAAAGAATCATCAAAGAGTAAACCTGAAAGAAAGCAATAAACATTTGATCATGGTATTCGACGATGTACGAAAAATGCATAAAGCCAGAGAATTATTGCAACAGGTTTATGATTTTGTCCGTACAAACAGTAAAATAGAAGCAGAATAAGTCTTATTTTATAAGTGTAGCATATTGGGAAATGCTTAAATCAATATTTACTGTAGTAGATGAAATTAAGTCCGGGAATATTCAGGATTTAAAAAGTCTTAGAAAGCAAATTGGCCAAATTACTTTTTTGCTAATCATAGGACTATGTCTTGTTTTCTTACCGGATAGAATTCTAAGTGGCGATTACGCAAGATTGTTTGTAAATCTAACAGCAATATCTCTCAGTATTTTCGGAATATTTTTAATTGGCAAAAACAGATCTGATCTTGCTTTTTGTTTAATCATTTCTTTCATTTATACAGTATTCCCATACTTGGGATATCATTACTTATATAACATGAGTCATTTATCCTTGATTATTGCATTAGTGTCTATATCATCGATATTTTTATTTGAAAACAAATATTTTGTTTATTCAATATTTGTATTTGCCATAATAATACTTATTGTACTTGCAAAAAGACACGAAACATCAGCAAGAGAAATTATTATTGTGCTTTCAGTTAATTTTGTCTTTTTCACATATCTACGAAATCTCATTATAAATCTTCAGAATAGATTAATAAAGGAGAACAATAACAGGCAGGAGCTTATCGAAAATTTATCAGATAAAAATGAGGAGATAAAAATGTATTCGAATATCATGGCGCATGATATCAAAGCGCCA
>JAHDHT010000041.1:16844-24094 GCA_020631175.1 Chitinophagales bacterium | reverse complement strand
ATGAAAAACTATAAAAAAGAAAACCTCACCATTCATTGGGAATCTTCTAAATGTACACACTCCGGTTTTTGTGCCCGTCAATTATCTTCTGTTTTCAAACCAAAAGACAGACCGTGGATTCAACCTGAAGGAGCAGATAAAGAAACGATCATGAAGCAAATAGAAAAATGCCCAAGTAAGGCATTGTCCTATACGCTTGACTAACATAATTTAAATCGGATGGATTTCCATTAGCCAGTAATCAATCAATTCGTGATGTTTTAGGTCTGCTCTTGTTTTTAATAACTCGATGAAATCCAATGAAGAAGGATAGTTGTTTTCCTGATCTTTATATAGCAGTAAAAATTCAGAAAGTGTATTTAACATTTTCTCTTCACCTATTTCGTCTGAAATAGTTTTCAATGCAATTGCACCTTTACCGTAAGCGACGTATTCATCATCTGATGTTACCTTATATAAAGGTTTTTCCGCAGTTCTTTTCTTCCTTTTTCCATTTAGATATCTTTCTTTCTGAATTTCTAAAAACCGATTAGCTGCCTCCTCACCAAATTCATTTCTATAAATAAGGAGACTGATATATTCAGTAATACTTTCTGTTAAAAACTTAGCGCCTTCAAGATCGGCCGGCATCAACTGATTTCCAAACCACTCATGCGTAATTTCATGCGCCATCACATAAAAAGGTAAATTGAATTTATCCTGCATGGCTACCGGATTAAAAGAAAACAGCTTTTCTGATGTTGGAATAACATTAGCTGTTAAGGTAGCTGTAAAAGAAGCTTCTCTTAATGGGAATTCAACTATATCTACAGAAGTATAGGGATAATTGCCGAAATACTTTTCATTAAAATTAATTCCTGCCTCTATACCATCCAGCATAGTCTTCACATTTTGATGATGGTTCACAGCATGATAAATGTTTATTGTTGTTCGTTCAAGTTTTCTATTATGAACAGATAATTCAAAAGCGTGAAATGCAAAATTCATTTTGATTTTACCTGTTGTTTCATATTTATATGTGTTGTATTCCTTCCCTTTAATATGCGCTGTTAATTCTCCCGGAGCAATTATCATTTGTTCGTCCTTACAATGTATTGTCGTGCTTAAATGTACCTTATCGGCATCGTGATGATAGAAGTGTTTCTTTTTTCCTGTTAGATCATCAATAGCTAATTCATGTTCGGTAAAGAAATAACCAAAACGGGGAAGCATATCATGTCTTAAAAATGAACCGTTTTCTAATACATTCGAATTTCTTTTAAACATCGAATTTTCAATACTTTCAACAGTAAACTTTAAAGCCATCGATTGCCCCGGTTCAATCGGTTTGTTTAATTTGTATAAATAGCTTTTGTATGTTTCGTTAGCATGAATCAGTCTGGCTGCTTCTTCTAAACTTAATGTTGTTTTCTCATCAAATCCTGTTTTTAAAAGCAAAGTGTCTAATCGCTTTCCGGTTTTATTTTTTATGGAATATCTTCCATTAAGAACAAAACTATTATTAAGAGGATCAATTGATATTTCAAGTTCAATGGAGTCTATAGTCGGAACAGCAATTCGATCGTATTTTGACCACTCATCTTTATAATCTTGAACAGCTGTTCGATTAGGAAGTGAAACGTTTTCCTTTTCAGCCTTGTAAATACTGAATCCTGAAAAAATAAAAATGCTGAGAAAAAGAAAGATACCAATACTATGAGATGCCTTTATTTGATTTAAGCTAAATCGAATTCTATCCTTAATTTTAAATTGTAATTCTCTCCTGCTGAAAATCAAAGTAAAGGCCAATAAAATACCTGAAAAACATAACCAGTATAACATAAGTCTGAAAAATCCGGACAACTGACTTCCGTATTTTGAAATATCTGAATATTCAATTACAGGGTAGCTATTATATTGAATTAAAAAGCTTTTTAATGGTAATGCATCAGCTAATTGTGTGAAAACAAGAACACCACATATTGCAAACAGACTTAAGTATTGGTTGCTAAATAATTGATTTAAAAACAAGCTTAGAATTATCCAGCATATCATACCTGGAAAAATTAATACGAATACATGGTAAGCAAACAGAGATAATTTAAAATCATAAAACCCACTTGTTACTTGAATAACTAAACACAAGAGAATAAATAAAACAAACTGTACAACAAGCATTAATAGTAAAGCCAAAAAACGGGCAATGTAGATTTGCCAATTTTCTATCGAGCAAACATTGGTCATTTGCCACATATTAAGATTATGAGATCTGTACGACAAGAATGAGCTGCTTAAAAATAAGTTAAGCGTTAATATTAAAACGTAAACAGTTAACGGAACACCAATTAAAATCCTTGTCAGTGGAAGTAGATTGTACTCTCCTGTCTGAACAATTCTTACTTGAAGAAAAAATACCGCTAATAAGGCAAAAAAGGTTAGTATTATTGAAAGTGGTTGCTTTAGAATTGACTTTAAATAATAAAAAGAAATTCTAAACGCGATTTTCAACTTCCCGAAGAAGCTAAAAGAAAGTGTATGATTAATAGATGTTTCTTGTAAGTCTTCTTTTTTTGATGAGACGTTATATTTTTTTCTTAGAAATGAGGGCTTCGTAAATGCATTTTCAAATTGAAAATGAAAACTTTTTAGAAATATTAAGAATAATGTAAAACAAACAACTAACCAGCTAATTCGATTAAGCAGCAGCAATGGTTTAAAAGGAACTAATGCTCCTGATTTTTTAGCAAAATCCCATTCATGAACAGTCCATTGAAATATGTATTCTCCAAAAGGATCAAGCATACCAAGTAAAACCGGATTTTTGAAAAGAATATTCGAAATAATATATTGAAAAATAACAAGCAATACCGCAGTTATTAATCCTGCAAAAACAGATCTGAAATAAGAAGCAGATAAAAATATAATCAATGAAAAAGTCAATATTGCCGGTATAGTATAGGCGAAAAGCATTGAAGCATAGGCACTAAAATGTTGATCTGTTATATACGGATTCTCACTGCCGAGAATTACAGTGGCTATGTATAGTCCTAAAGTTTTTATAATAAGTAGTACTATAATAATAAAGAATGCGGCAAGAAACTTTCCAAATAAATAATTGAATTTTTTAATCGGGTAGCTAAATAGGTATGTGAAAGTTTTACTTGTGAAGTCTCTTGTTGCAGTTATAGAAACAACCAAAGCAATTACAGGTAAAAAAAACTTGTTTAATAAAAAGCTGTTTTGAATAAGACTGTAAGCGTTATTTAAAGGTATTTTTAATTCATCTGAATAAACACCTCCGTCAAAGAAGCCACCCGTACCTAAAATCATCACAAAGTTGAAAAGAAAGTAGCTCGTTAAAAAGAAATAGAATAAGGGTGATGTAAGCCAGTACTTTAAATCATGTTTGAAAGTATACCAGTTCATGATTGTTGTTTTAGAGTTAAAAAGTAATAGTCTTCCAGTTTTGGCTTAACCATTTTGCAATTTTCACTTAAAGGCTTTTCTGAAAATATCCTGGATATTAGTTGATTGTTTTCATCGTATGCATCGCTTAATTTAATAGAGGAATGATCTTCATCGGTATCGATCTCATCTACCTCCCAGATTTTACCGTTTAAAGATTCAATAGCTTTAGAAGGCGAAATTGATGACATAAGCTTTCCATTATTGATAATAGCCATTTCGTTACAGAGGTGTTTTACATCCTCAACTAAATGCGTTGAAAAAATCACTACTTTATCCTGACTTATTTTTCTCAAAATATTTAGAAAGCGTATCCTTTCTTCCGGATCAAGACCGGCCGTTGGTTCATCTACAATGATTAGCTTGGTGTCTGTTAATAGTAATTGAGCAATTCCAAATCTTCTTAACATCCCTCCGGAATAATTACTTACTTTTTTCTTTCTGGCATCAAGCAGATTCGTAACGGATAAAACATGGTCAATGGCTTTTCTTCTATCCTTTTTTGAAGCGATTCCTTTTAATAATGCAAAGTAGTTTAGCAAGCTATCAGCACTTTCGCCTTTATAAACACCAAATTCTTGTGGTAAATAACCCAGGCATGATCTGAACCAATGCTTGTGTTCGAAAATATCCTTCCCTTCGAAAAGTATGTTGCCGGTATCCGGAAATTGTAAAGTTGCGATGGTTCGCATTAAGCTTGATTTACCTGCGCCATTAGGCCCGAGTAAACCAAACATACCCGTATTGATTTCAAGTTCAATAGCATTTAATGCTTTAGTTTGGTTAGGGTATGTTTTTGAAATGTTTTGGATGGATAGTGTCATGAATAATTTTTTGATAAAACTATTGTTATAATCGACTAATCCTTCAAAACGGTTTCATGACTAAGTATCAATGGAAGCAATGAACCTTAAATCTCAACAAAGAAATCCCAATAGATGCTGTGGGAATTTACAAAGGCTTGTTTTTCAATGACTTAAGATAAGCTGCCGGGGAGGTGCCTGTATTTGATTTAAAGGCACGATAAAAACTGCTTTTTGATGAAAATCCGCAATTTAAGGCTACACCTACTGTAGAAAGATGTTGATTTTCTTCCTTCAAAATCTCTTTCTTAAATTGCTTAATACGGTAAGCATTAATCAAATCGTAGAAATTGCTATTCATATGTTGATTGATCAGGTAAGAGACCTTCTTATCACTGCTACCTAATTGTTCAGCTATATATCTTAAAGTCAACTGGGGATCCAAAAATAATTTTTCTTCTTCAAGAACCTGTTTTAGCGTTTGCTCAAGTTGAACTGCTTCCTCTTTCGTTAGCAATTGCTGCCCTTCATATGGATTAACAAATTTGCTATCAGATTCGCCATATGCTTTTCGTATCAACCAATCGCGGCAAAGTCTGTAGATAAACGAAAGATTAAGGGCATAAAACGCAGGACTTGGTGCTCCTAAAAGTAAGCTGTCACGATCTGTAATGGCCTGGCCGATAGATCTGTAAGAAGTGCCAATGATACCACTTTGATAAAAGGCTATTCTGATAAATTCAGGCACTATAAAAAGACAAAAGGCAAACAACAAATACTGTTTCCATTTCTCAAAAGAGAAATAACGTGGAATCAGCAAAAATGCATTTACATAAATAAAGATTGGAAAAAGCAAAACAGATAGGGGCGCTGGTGTATTAGGCCTTAAACGGGCATCGAACCAATCACCTGTCCAGTTAGCATTAACAGAACTGAAATAAAACAGCCAGAAAAGCAAATGTAACAGGATCTCAATCTTATTATAAAGAGATAGCTTTTTTATGGAAGGAAGGAAGTCCATTGGCACAAAAGATAAGCATTAAAGGCATAAAAAAAACAGCCCCGAATCTCGGGGCTGTCTACAAAACCAATTAGCATTATGAAAAAACCTAAACTATTATGCTTGAATGGGAGTGTCTTCACTCGCGACATTCAATATTATATACGTTCCTTTGATGAAAATAGTTTGCTATCGTTTAATAAATCTTGCCAGATTTGGTCATTTAGTTGTCAATCACCTATAAACAGGGCATTTCAGCAAAATTTTAAAAAACGTTAATAAGGATTATAAACCCTTATCAATCTCACAGTAAAATCAGTTTTTGCCGAAGCACCCCACATTTAAGATCTGTATTCAAAGAAAAAAGGCCTTGAAACAGACCTTTTATAAAAAGAAAAAGCCCTGTCGCGCAACAGGGCCTTTTTAATCAACCAATTAGCATTATGAAAAAACCTAAACCATTTATACTTACTTATACTACTGTCAATTAAAAAGGTTACAATAATTACATATTTATTTAAATAAATATGTAAAACACTGATAAATAATAAATAAAAGCTAAATTAAAATTGAATCATTTTTTCAACTGATTCAATCTCTTTCGATGAAGGGCTACATTTAAAGGCAATATTCAATGCATCACCTCCTGAAAGACGTTCTGCAAGTAAATCTGCCAGCCCGTTATAGTAAGTTGAAGTAGACATATTAACTACCCCGTGAAATGAACCCTGTTGTTCAATTTCAAACGATTCAACCGATCCTTCCGGTAAAATTTCAAACCGCGTAAGCCCTTCAACAGGTAAACGATGTTTTTCTATGCGATTTCCATTAAAGGATTCTCTGTAAACAACAGCACCAAAATCATAGTAAAACTGATATAGAGTATTGTTATATGGATAGATCATTTCAAATTGTTGATCGAAACATTTCGGAGAAGACTTTAATGCTAATTGATCACAAATTTCATTTCCTCTTGCCGTCAGACCGCAAACTTCAATACTGAATGCTTCACGGTCACCTAATAATAAATCATCAAAAACAATATGATTGCCAATGCCCGAAGCAATTACCTTCTTAGAATCACCAATAACTTTATAAGCCAATGGCTGCGATACGATCGGTCCACCGGGTAAGTGCTTATCTATAGTTAAATAAATTTCGCCCCAGTTTTGATAATCGTGATCAACAATTTCAAGTCTGCTTTGATCTCCAATAAAAACTAATCCAACATAAGAGATAAATCCCGATATAATAGAAAAGAATAATATGACTGTGAGAAACTGTAACTTAAACATACCTGTATATCATAGGTACGTGTTAAGACGAAAAATGCTTCAAAAAGTCATACAAATTTTAAGAAAAAATTATTGATAAGCTTCTTCATAAAGCACTTGAATAACGGTGTGCCCTACGGCTTTAAGTGTAGCCCTGTCGATAACATCCATATCATCATCCTGAGTATGCCAGTAATGACCGAAATTTGTTTCCGATTCAGGCTCATATTGAATGATATCGATAGTAGGAATATTAGCGATTCCATTTACATAAAGGTGATCATCAATGATCGGTTTAGTAACCTGATTTTTAAAATAGCCACCATAACCTAATCGCTGAGCTGTTGCCCATACTTTTTTTACGATTGGTCTGGCATAGTTCATTGAAGTTCCTTCCATTGTAAACATGGCATCTTTAGCGCCAACCATATCCAATAAAATTCCATACATCGGTTTTATTGGATGATCTTTTACCGATCGTGCCCAATGTTGTGAGCCAAGACACCAGGTATTTTGTTTAGAAGGAAGATCAGAAAAATCGGGTTGACCATAATCTTCAGAATCAAAAAAGACTACATCAACTCCTAAGGGAATTTGTTCTTTCTCCAATAAGCGGGCAATTTCAATTAATACGCCCACACCCGAAGCACCATCATTTGCGCCGAGAATCGGTTTTAAATGTAAAGAAGAATCGTCTTCAGCATCTGAAAATGGTCTTGAATCCCAGTG
>JAHDHT010000041.1:15172-16744 GCA_020631175.1 Chitinophagales bacterium | reverse complement strand
AATACCCAATAACAAAACAATAATTAAACTAATTCTTTTCATAAGGGTATTTTAATTAGCCGACAGTCCATGTAGTACCGCCGTCTTTTTCATCTTTAACTACAATATTTAAAGCCTTCAATTCATCTCTGATTTTATCAGAAATAGTCCAGTCTTTATTTTCTCTGGCAGATTTACGAATCTCAAGAATTAAATCCATCAATCCGTCAGTTACACCGTTACTTCCTTCCGACTTTTCAGATTTTAATCCTAAAACATTTGTAAAGAATGCTGCAAAAGTTGCTTTCATTTTATCAAACGTTGCCTTACTTAAAAGCGATATGTCGAATTGTTTATTATATATCGCATTAATTTTATTCGACATTTCAAACAAAACTGCCAAAGTCTGAGCTGTGTTAAAATCATCATTCATATAAACAGAACAATCCTGAATTAATTTTAAAACAGCCTTCTCCTCTTCATCCGAAATATTTTCCTTCCCGTTATGTTCAACCTTGTCTAATAAATCAAAAGCATTGGCTAATCGTTTATAGCCTTTTTCAGCTGCCTGTAAAGCATCATTGCTTAAATCCAGCTGACTTGCATAATGAGATTGCAACATAAAGAAACGAATTGTCATCGGGCTATAACCTTGTTCGAGCAATTCATGATTGCCTGAAATTAATTCAAGCGGTAAAACAGAATTACCTAATGACTTACTCATTTTTTGCCCATTCATGGTAAGCATATTTGTATGCATCCAATAGCGAACGGGTTCGGTACCGTCTGCTCCAATCGATTGAGCAATTTCACAATCGTGATGCGGAAATTTTAGATCCATCCCTCCACCGTGAATGTCAAATTTTTGACCAAGATATTTTGTACTCATTACAGAGCATTCTAAATGCCATCCGGGCACTCCTTCTCCCCATGGAGAATTCCATCGCATCGGAAAAGTTTCATCTACTCCTTTCCATATTGCAAAATCTCTCGGGTCATTTTTTTCATCTTGCGCATCCAGTTCGCGATATCCATCCTGTTGCTCATCAATGTTACGACCGCTAAGCTTACCGTATGAATGTTCTTTTGCAAACTTCGGGACGTCAAAATAAACCGATCCGTTTTTTTCGTAAGCATATCCATTATCAATAATGCGTTGAACCATTTCAATTTGTTCAACAATATGCCCGGTAGCTGTAGGCTCAATTGAAGGAGCTTCCAAATTGAAAATCTTCATCGTATCATGAAAACTGATCGTATACTTCTGTACAATTTCCATCGGCTCAAGATTCTCCAACTTTGCCTGATTACCTATACTGTCAACATCATCACCGGCACTGTTGGTGATATGCCCAACATCAGTTATGTTGCGCACATAGCGTACTTTATAACCTAAGTGCTTTAAATAGCGGTAAACGATATCAAAAGACAAAAAAGTACGCACATTACCTAAGTGAGCTGTGCTATATACGGTAGGCCCGCAGACATATAAACCTACATGTCCTTCAACCAGTGGTTCAAATTTTTCTTTTTTACGATTAAGCGTATTCGTAATATGAAGTGTTTCCATAAGCCGCAAAAATACAAATTTGC
>JAHDHT010000041.1:13158-15072 GCA_020631175.1 Chitinophagales bacterium | reverse complement strand
TTAAGCGTATTCGTAATATGAAGTGTTTCCATAAGCCGCAAAAATACAAATTTGCGGTCGGGAATACTTATTAATGCAGCCTAAATTAAACAGATTAAAATCAAGCAGACTTTTATTCTTTTACCACTTTTTCAATGGCAATCAACTGGCCACTTTCATCCTTTAACTCAAGTAAATACATTCCCGAAGCTATTGCCTGCAGATTAACAATATTATCATTGCCCAACATTAATAGCCTTCCGTCCAAAGCGAAAAGCTGATAAGTAAAATCTGAAAGAGCTGTTTGTATTTGAATACTGTTTTTTGTTGGGTTTGGGTGGATGTTGATCTGCTCATTGGTAAAACCTTCAATCGAAACCATAACAGTATCAACCGGTTCTGTAGAAGTTGTATCAATGAAAATAGTGCAGTTTTCAGAGTTGTTATTACTGCCTTCGATCAGATAAAGTTGATTTAATTCCCGTCCATCAAAAGCAGCATATTCAGGGGCATATTTTTCAAATCTGAAGATATCATTCCAGTCAAAATCATCATACTGTTCGGAGACTTCAAATCCAACAGGATTTATATAAACCCATACTACCTCACCATCAGGAGTAACTTCAAAACCACGACCCCAGAATTCACAAACCAGAAAATTACCGTTGGGTTGAATGTTAACACCCGATTCAATCGGTCCGAAAAAAGTATCGCCTAATACCTCTCCATCCCAAGACCAGAAGTAATCTTCCGGTGCAAAACGATTATTGTTCATAGCATAATTTCCATCCACCAATAAATCTGGATCGATCACATGAATAGAACTCCAGTCTCCAGGGCGCTGATCGCCATTATTGAAAACAGTTATTTTTCCTTCATCAGGATATCCTTCCGGAATCCATTTCGGGTCATGCTGACCAAACAACTTACGATCTTGTTCGGTGCCGGCATTATACAAACGAGGGTTACCCCAACGCCATAAAAAATCACCGCCTTTACCCGAATTTCCACCCTGACTAGAAGCTGCTTCTGCCATTGTTGTAGAGTGATCGATGATGTAAATTTCACTGGTATGTCTCGATGAAAAAATGATCTGGTCCAAGTCGGCATTATAATCTACACCATTACAATGCAGCCAGTCACCCATCCCAAATTCATAAGAAAAATTGATATCCAATTTACCGGGATTATCAATAAGCTCACCATAATCTTCTTTAGTCGGGTCAAAATCCTGAACGGTATGATCCCATGAACTCCATTGCCACACAATGTTTCCTCCTTCCATTCCGGTAGGCTGTACTTCTGTAATCATATCTGTTTCAACACCATTTCCAAGACTTCCCGGTGCTCTTCCTTTGGCAATGGCTGCCGTATTCGAATGCTCTTCTGCTCCAATGAATAAAACATTTCCATTCGGCATTGGCTCAATGTCATGATGATTCCAAATATCTTCAATGTCGTACCACCAGATGAGTTCATCATCCCAATTTCGTTTTTCAATAAAGCCTCCACTGGCTCTCATTACCGATCCATCCTCTAATAAATAAGTCGCCAATTCAGGCCAACCTGAAAAATTCCATTCCTTAACTACATAGCCACAATTGTCAAGCAGATATACTTTATCGGTTGGATTTGGAGCTAATAATGTGTAGCCGTTAAATGCATCTTCGTCGTTGAGTAAAAGTCCAACTGTTGGTTGTTGTGCCTGAGCTAAAAACGAAAATGTGAGTATTGAAAAGATCGTAAATAAAGATTTCATGCAAAAAGCTTTGTTTGAATATATAACAACTTGAGTGATATTAACCCTATTCGAATTATAAATTCAGATAAAATGTAATTTGTTTTGCTTTGGGTGGATGGAGCTTCTTAAGCGTATTTTGTTTTGGATGGATGTTTTTATTTCGGGTGGATGAATGTTTAATTTGGATGGATGGT
>JAHDHT010000041.1:11884-13058 GCA_020631175.1 Chitinophagales bacterium | reverse complement strand
TCGATGATAGTTGTGTCGATGATAGTTGTGTCAATGACAGTCGTATCGATGATGGTTGTATCTAAAATGCTCGTATCAGAAGGGAAAATATTATCAAATAAAACACAACTATCAGAAATAGAATTTACACTTTCAATTAAATAAAGTTGTTCAATACTTTTATCTGAAAAAGCCGGATAATGATCGGGGTATTTTATAGGTTTAAATACATCGCTTTCAATGAAGTATTCGTATTGAGTAGTAACATATAAATGCTGTGGGTTAAAATACATCCATATAATTTCACCCGAAGGATCCACTTCAATGAATCGACCTTGATGACCTGCTATAAATATGTTTCCGTTAGGCATAGCGTTTGCAGAACTCTGAATAAACGAAAAGAAGTTTTCACCATTTATTTGACCTGCCCAGGTAAACTCATAATCCTCCGGTAAAAACCGACTATTCGACATAGGATAAAACCCGTCTGCAGTTGGAGAAACATCTAAAATATGCACAGCAGATTGACCGAATTGGAATGAATTATTAAAAACGGTGATTTTGTTTCCATTAATGTAATCAGATGGAATCCATTCAGGGGCATGCTGTCCGAATAATTTTTGATCTGCTGCTGTTCCCTGTTCGTAAATTTGGGGATTTCCCCAACGCCATAAAAATGCACCACCTTTACCGGAATTGCCTCCGTACTCAGAAGCTGCTTCTGCGGTTGTAGTCGAATGATCAATAATGTAAATTTCGTTTGTGTTTCTTGAAGAGAATAAAATTTGATCCAGACTGTCATTATATTGAACTCCATTCATATGTAGCCAGTCAAGCATACTTGGTTCATTGTCGAAATTTATATTCAAGCGACCCGGATGATCAGCAATTACTCCGTAATTTGATTTACTGTTATCGAATTCCTGAATTAAATGATCACTGCTTTTCCATTCCCAAATAATTTCACCTTGATCAACTCCGGATGCTTCAATTTCCATAAACATATCGACTTCCGCTGCTGACGCATTTAATGGATTTCTTCCGGCTTCAATTACTTCAGTAAGACTTAATTGCTCTCTGAAAATTATAATTACATTACCATTTGGTAAAACAGCACAATCATGGTGGCTGATTCCATCTTCCACTTCATAAAGCCATATCAATTCATCTTCCCAACTTCGGTGTTCCAGTTTCG
>JAHDHT010000041.1:8920-11784 GCA_020631175.1 Chitinophagales bacterium | reverse complement strand
ATATTTTTTTGGAAAAAGGAAAATGTTTTGAATGTCATTTCGGTCCTGATTTCACGTTTGATGAATTTAGAAATATTGGTTTATTTAACGGAGAAGATCTAAATGATGCAGGACGGTTTATTCATACTAATGATTCAACAGACATTGGTAAATTTAAAGTGCCGGGATTAAGAAATGTAGCATTAACTGCACCCTACATGCATAATGGAATGTTTACGACATTGGAAGAAGTGGTTGAATATTATGATGACCCTTCAAAGTTTGTCAGTAATTCAATGAATATAGATACTCTTTTAATCGAGCCTTTGAATTTAACTACCCAAGAAAAAAGTGATTTAGTTCAGTTTTTAAATAGTCTTACCGATCGGCAATTCAATAAATAATTTACAGCTTGCTGATTTTTTCGATGTGTCGACCATTAACGTCATACCATTCAATAAAGTAATTGCCGTTTTCGAAATCAGATAAATCTATTTGATGATTTAGAATTAGTTTCTTTTTTACAAGCTTACCTTGAATGTCGTAAATAAAAACTTGTTGATTTAACATTAGGGCAGTTTCAATATTAACTATACCAGATGTAGGATTTGGATAAATTAATGTGCTGGTTTGATCTATAGCTAAAATACCGGTAACGGTATCCATAGTAGTTGTATCTACAGGCTCTGGATTTGGATAGATTAAACAACTGTCGCTAATGCTGTTGTAATCTTCAATAATCCCGATTGGGTTGAGTTCTTTGTCTTCAAAAGCAGGGTAGTCAGGTGGATATTTTTCTCCGCGATAGAGATCATGGCTGTTTGGTGTTATGCCTTGTGTCTGAAATGAACCGGCATCCGGATTTTGATAAATCCATACAATATCTCCTTCCGGATTTACTTCGAATAATTTGCCTGGTATTGCCTGGCAAACGGTCATGTTACCGTTCGGTTGAATATTTACACCACCCATATATTGAGTGTAGAATAAATCTCCAAGTACATCACCATTCCATTGCCATATTAAATCCTCAGGTAAAAACTTACCGGCAGCATCAAATTCGAATTCAAAATTATTATTCATTGAAGGATCTAAAATTACGACACGACTATAGCTGCCTCCTGGTCGACCGTTACCATTTTCAAAAACAGTAAGCATACCGGCATTAGGATAGCCATCTTTTATCCAGAAAGGGTTGTGCTGACCAAAAAAGAATTGATCGTCCTGAGTTCCCTTATCATAATTTGCCGGGTTACCCCAACGCCATAAAAAATCACCGCCTTTACCATAAAACCCACCTTGGCTACTAGCAGCTTCAGAAATAGTTGTAGTGTGATCAATAATAAATACTTCTGAACAAGTCCAGCATGAAATGGCTATTTGTTTTAATGAATCATTATAATCTATTCCATTTACATGTTGCCAGCCGGTGTAAAAACCCGAACCAATTGTCGGCTCGAGATTCACATCTAACTTTTCCGGATGTTCTGCTATTACGCCATAATTTTCTTTTGTATCATCAAAATCCTGAATCATATGATCCATAAAATGCCACTCCCAAACTATGTTGGCATCATCACTTCCAATCGGTTCTAATTCTACAATTCCTTCAAAACCTGCCTGACCGTAAATAAATGATGGATTACCGCCCAATTGATTCCATTCACCTGCAGAAATAAATTCATCAAAAACAATTAAAATATTTCCATCTTCAGTAAATGCAAGGTCACTATGAAAACTACCATTAGGAAAAGGAGTATAATACCTCCACAATAAATTGCTGTCCCAATCTCTTATTTCGACATACGATGGATTGCTCTGTCCAATACGAACAAGGTTGCCATTTTCCATTAAATATGAAGTGTAATAAGGAGTGTTGTCACATTGCCATTCATGAACCACATAGCCGCAGTTGTCGATTAAATAGCTTTTGGTACTGTTTAAAGGGCTGAATAAAACATATCCATTATAAGCTTCTTCTGAATTTTGCAATAAACCGACCGTTTCATCTTGTCCGAAAACCTGAAGCGCAAGTAGTGAAATGAGTATTATATAAAATGCTTTCATTTTGGTGGTTTATTCAAAGAAAGAAATATTGGATATGAATTATGTCAGTAAACCGTAAATTTATTGTACAACTAATTTTTTGAAACCAGTTGTACTTCCTTCCATCCGAATAAAATAAATACCGGGTTCCCAATCTTTAACGGAAACAGAAAGTTGATTTGGCAATCCACTATATTTTAGTTTTCCCGTGCTTGTAAATATTTGAAATCTTAGGCTGTTATTCGAACTTCGAATAGTAAAAAGATCATTTGCCGGATTTGGAAAAACTGTCCAATCAGAATCAGTAAATTCAAAAATAGTAGTTGTTGTATCCATTGGTTCAGGCACCATTTCAGGTCTTATAATACAAGTGTCGCTCACCGGATTTAGATTCTCAACGGTCCCCATCTGGGTTAACTCTCTACCATCAAATGCCGGATAGCTTAATGGGTATTTTTCAGCCCGGTAGCAATCAGCACTTGAGCTTGGATTGTTAAACTGAGAAGTAATATTTCCATGGTCAGGGTTTTGATAGAACCAAACCATTTCTCCTTCCGGATTTAACTCAAAAAAGCGACCACTGCCCGCTTCGCAAACGGTAAAGTTACCGTTCGGTTGAATATTTACACCAGACATATAGCGACTGAAAAAAGTAGTGCCATCGATGCTGCCATTCCACTCGAATTCAAAACTGTTTGGAAGGAAAGCCCCATTAGCATCCATCAAATAATTTCCATCATCATCGGTAGGAGGATCTAATACAACTATTCTGCTCCAGTTTCCCGATGGCCTTGTATTTCCATTTTCAAAAACTGTTAACATACCTTCATAATCGAGAC
>JAHDHT010000041.1:4819-8820 GCA_020631175.1 Chitinophagales bacterium | reverse complement strand
CATCATCACATTCCCACATATGTACAACTTGTCCGCAATTATCTATCAGATATGAGTTATTTGAGCTTAATGGACTAAAGAGTGTGATTCCATTATAAGCCTCATCTGAATTATATATTAAGCCTACAGTTGGTTCCTGAGCAAAAGAACTTAGAGATAAAAGCATTGCCAGCAGGATAATTTGAAAACGTAGCATGTGAAAATTTTTTTCTAAATATCCGCAAAATGACTCTAAATGCCTAAATATCAGAAAAAATGAAGGTAGAAATGGAACCGGATAACATTTGGTTTCGTACAAACAGTTATGAAAGATCTGTGGTACAGATTTTCGAATATTGGAATTAACAGATATCAGCTAAGGGGCAAAGAGTTAAGAAAGACAAGGCTATTGAATCGTTTTACAACCGTGGTATGCTTAACGGTTACTGTTTCGTTCTTGTTTCAATTCATCACTCATCAGATCATAAAAGGCGAGTTCAACATTAATGTATATTTAATGTTTTTGTCTTATATACCTTTAGGTTTAATTTATATTTTCCATACTAAAAAGCACTTTGTTTTAGCACGTGTTTTTTTTATAGTTTATAATCTTCTTGCAACTATTTTCTGGGCAGTATTGATAGGGCAAGATGCTGGTGTAGACCGAACATTTCTCGTTTTCCCAATTGCTGTTATGGTTTTCTTTGAAAAATTCAAAACTCAATTCCTTTTTATCCTGCTTATAATTTTGACTTATTTTATTACTCGTTTTTTATATGGCTTAGTGGATCCTTTTTTGGGTGGAAATTTAAACCCTCTTTCTGTTTATCCGATTTTTGCCTTCCAGACTTTTTTAGCCTTTGTCCTTCTACTCTTTCATAAGCGAGAAGTAAACATTGCTGAAGAGAACCTGAAACAAAAGAATAGTGAATTGGAGCAATTTACCAGAGCAGCTTCGCATGATATGAAAGAACCGGCAAGAAGTATTGCTGCATTTAGCTCATTAATCAGAAGCAGACATTCAAATGAAATCTCTAAGCAAGTTTCTGAATATCTGGAGTTTATAGAAAGTTCTTCGAAACGAATGTTAGATTTACTTAATGACCTTTTAACATATGCTACCACAGGAGTAATTATGGAAAAAATGTCTGTTGTGGATTTAAATAATGTTTTAGAAGAATCATTAGAAAATTTAGATGCACAAATTAATGATACAGGTGCTCAAATAAATAGAACGGATTTACCGCAAATTAATGGGTATAAAAACTATCTGATTCAACTTTTTCAAAATATAATTAGTAATGGAATAAAATTTCAGCCTAAAGATCAGGTGCCGGTTTTAATAATTTATACTTCGAAAGAAAGTAGAAAATTAAAAATAACCTTTGAGGATAATGGTATTGGAATCGAATCAGAGTTTTTAAACTCTATTTTTGAAAATTTTAAAAGATTACATACAAAATCTGAATATGACGGTACGGGTTTGGGTTTGGCTACTTGCAGAAAAATTGTGAAAATCCATAATGGTCAGATTGGAATTGAAAGTAAACCTGGTGTTGGCACTAAAATTCATCTGTTATTTAATATTTGAATAATTAGGTGTTATCTCAATAAAAGAAATGATTGATTTATAAAACTTAAGATTATCTTTAACTCAATGAAAGAATTATGGGGTCGGTTTTCAAATATCGGAATCGACGAATTACACATGTCAGATCGGGAAATCCGAAGAGTAAGATCTTTAAATCAATTCAATCTTATTCTGTTAACAATCGTATCAGTCACTTTTATTTATCAGTTTATATATTACCAAATAATAAAACAGGAGTTTAATATCAATACGTATATAATGCTATTTACGTATGCTCCTTTAACCTTGTCACTTTACCTGAACAAAAGAGGATTGTATTCATACAGCAGATGTTTTTTCTTTTTTTGGCATTTAATTACAATTAGTTTATGGTCGATTGCTGTAGGAGAACATTTTGGGATACATTGGACTTATTTGATTTTCCCAATTCTGATTATGATATTATTTGAGAAGATAAAAACTCAGGTATTATATCTTATTTTAACAATCGCGGCGTTTTGGTCTACCTACTTTTCTTATCAAATTTTTGAACTTGTATTGTCTGCAAATATTAATAATTATTCCAATTACATAATTTATACTAATATGTTTATAATGACATTTTTTATATGTCTGTTTTATAAACGTGAAATTAATATTGCTGAAGCAAATTTAAACTCAAAGAATTATGAATTAGAACAGTTTACAAGAGCTGCGTCTCATGATATGAAAGAGCCTGCACGTAGTATTTCTACATTTAGTAATCTCATCCGGGAAGGATATACTAAAGATTTACCCGATGAAGCAATTACATATCTTGATTTTATTGAAAATGCTTCTAATAGAATGCTAAATCTTTTAAGAGATTTATTAAACTATGCTACAACAGGCGACTTAAAAGAACCAATGAAAAAAGTAGATTTAAATCAAGTCGTTTCTGAGGCTACAGATAATCTTGCAGCGCAAATAAAATCTAGAAATGCGATAATTGTATTATCAGATTTACCAACGGTAAAAGGTTACAAAACTTATTTAACACAAATGGTCCAAAATTTAATTGCTAATGGAATTAAATTTCAGCCTGCCGGCCAACAACCTGTTATTAAAATATTTTCTGAAAAAAATGTTGATGGAATCGTGAAGTTTTCTATTGTTGATAATGGAATAGGAATTAAAAAAGAACATCAGAAAATTATTTTTGAGAATTTTAAAAGACTGCATAATCATTCAGAATATGAAGGTTCCGGACTAGGCCTTGCTACCACCAAAAAAATATTAGAATTGCATAAAGCTAAGATAAATGTTGAAAGTGAATCCGGGGAAGGAGCAAGATTCAATATCTTTTTTACTGAGTGACAATATGTTTTATAACTTCTTTTTTATTTTCTGAAATATTTACCACGAAATAAATACCTGATGTAAGATTTGAAATTTTATTAAAAGGAGAAATGTCTTTTCTCACAAGAACACCCTTCGAATCAAATAATTGAAATCTTTTATTTTGTTCAGGGTGTGATGAAATAATTCGAAATTCTTTGTTCGATGGGTTGGGACTTGTAAAAAAGCTATTTAAAGGCGTATTGTTTTCGAGATTCAAAGGTGTTTCACTATTGCAATATTCACTTAATATATTAGAACCCTCTATAAGCGCTTTACCGCTCAGATCTTTATTTTCTAATCCTTCAAAATCAGGAGTGTAATATTCAGCACGGTAAGCATAATTTGAAAAAGGATTTAAATATTGTTGAATATTATTTAGTCCGGCCGGGTTAATATAAAGCCATTTTAATTCGCCGCTTCGGTCAATTTCCATGAACCGACCACTTGTAGCTTCGCAGATTAAAATATTGCCATTAGGCAGACCGTTTACACCGGACATAAAATCACTGTACAGTTTTCGTTCTAAGATTGTATCTGTATATATCCAGATTGGATTTGCCGGTTCAAACTTTCCGTTTTGATCTAAACTATAAGGGTTGTTGTAATCAATTTCTACTTCAATAATTTCACTAAAGGGTGCAATGCTGTCGGATCGATTATAACCATTATTAAAAATTAATAATCGATCTTGATTAAAATAATTTTTTTGAATCCAGTTTGGATTGTGTTGTTGAAATAATACTTGATCTTCATTTGTTCCCTTGCCATAGATTTCAGGATTCCCCCATCTCCATAAAAAATCACCACCAAAACCTTTTGTACCTCCAATTGAACCTGCCGCTTCGGCAGTTGTCGTACTGTGATCAATTATATAAACTTCGCAAGACGTCCAACAGGAAAAGATTATTTCATCACGTTCAGAATTATAATCGATTCCGTTTATATGCATCCAATCCGATCCCGCATCTAAAGCTTCAGAGATAAAATGTAAATTTAATTTTCTTGGATTTTCAGAAATAACCCCAAAGTTATCTAAATCAGGATTTACATCCTGAATGATATGATCAATTAC
>JAHDHT010000041.1:0-4719 GCA_020631175.1 Chitinophagales bacterium | reverse complement strand
TAACCGGCATTTTCATTCCCACTTAGTCGAACCAAATTTCCATTTTCATCGAGATAGCCGGTGTAGTTTGGTTGATCATCGCATTCCCATTCGTTCACAATTTCTCCGCATGAATTAATCAGGTAAACCTTATTATCGAGAAGTGGATTAAATAAAACATATCCCTCATGATGACCTTCAGCATAATAATTCAAACCGACGGTAATGGAGTCAATTTGAGCTGAAAGTAAATAGCTTGAAAAGAAAAAAATGATATATGTGAAGACCTGCTTCATCCTGGAATTATTAGCAACTTAATGCTCCACAAACACTGATCACCTGACCTGATATATACGAACTCGAATCAGAAGCAAGAAAAACAGCAGTTTGAGCAACTTCATCAACAGAACCAAATCGCTTCATCGGGATTCCATTCATATATTGCTCTTTTACTTCCGCTTTAAGTTCTTCGGTCATTTCTGTTTCGATAAAGCCTGGCGCAATAGCATTACAGCGAATATTGCGAGAGCCTAATTCCTGTGCTATAGATTTAGTAAAACCAATAATTCCCGCTTTAGAAGCAGCATAGTTTGCCTGACCGGCATTTCCTCCAACACCAACTACTGAGCTCATATTAATAATGCTACCTGACCGGTTTTTCATCATTGGTCTTACTACCTGTTTCGTAAGATTAAATACGGACTTTAGATTATTGTCCATTACTTCATCCCACTGTGCGGGCTGCATTCTTAAAATTAAATTGTCACGTGTAATTCCGGCATTATTAACCAGAATATCGATTTGACCAAAGTCTTCAAGAACAGTTTTCACCAATTCTTCAGCAGATTCATAAGAGCTCGCATCACTTTGATATGCTTTTATTGAAACTTTACAATTATTTAATGATTCAATTAATTGGTTCGATGCATCAGCAGAACTTCTATATGTAAACGCAACATTTGCACCGCTTTTAGCAAAGTGTTTAACCAATCCGGCACCTATTCCTCTTGAGCCGCCTGTGATCAAAGCGGTCTTATTTTCTAATAATTGCATTAAGTCGAATTTTTTATGTGCAAATTACTATTTAAATTCGTTAGACGGTTATGTTTTTATTCTTCCGAGCATATGATGACGATAGCACTGGAGGCCTTGCCTTCAATGATGATCAATTAGAATCTTTGTTTAACGAGCAAAAGGAAAACTTACGCGTTTATCTCTCAAAAATTACGAATTCAAAGGAAGCTGAGTCGCTTGCAGATCATGCATTGAGATCAGCATTAACGAAATATCAGCATTTTCAAGGAGAGTCGAATTTTAATCTATGGATTTATTCAATCGCGACAAATCTTGCTCTTGACCACATCAGAAAGAAATTGAACATTAAAAATATTAATTAACGTTTGGTTTTCTGCCTCTTTCGTTAAACGAATTATATCAGGATAAATAAATCTTTAAACAAAGGTTTGTGTCACATTGACAATAAGTTCTATTAAATTTTCCTACCTTACAATATAGCTTATCTTAATAAGCCAAATATTAACTCATCTTTTGAGTTTAATATTTACCTAATATTCCAAATTTGTTTGATATGAAAAATGCCTTCATTGCATTGATTGTCATAGTTTTGTCATGCTTATACTCATCTGCTCAAGATGTTATTAAAGTTGAAGTTCAACTGGATGAAAACGGTTACCAATTGATACGTGATGGCAAGCCTTATTACGTAAAAGGAGTTGGGGGTCATAAGCAAATGAAGGTTGCTAAAAAGATTGGCGCGAATTCTATCAGAACCTGGGGAATAGAAAATGCAAAAGAAATTCTGGACGAGGCACATGAGAATGGACTTACCGTTATGATGGGTTTATGGGTGCAGCACGAACGACATGGCTTCGACTATAATAATCAGGATGCAGTTGATGCTCAGACCGAACAATTCAGAAAGGCTGTACTCGAAATAAAAGACCATCCGGCTTTGTTATTTTGGGGTGTCGGAAATGAGGTAGATTTGAATTATAAGAATACTAAAGTTTGGCATGCAATCGAAGACATCGCTTCCATGATCAAAGAGCTTGACCCTAATCACCCTACATCAACCGTAACTGCCGGCTTAGATAAAGAAGAAGTAAGGCTTGTTATGGAAAGATGTCCGAGTATTGATATTTATTGCATAAATACATATGGTGACATTCAATATGTAACTGAAAATGTTAAAAAATTCGGCTGGGAAGGCCCCTATATGATAACAGAATGGGGCCCGAACGGACATTGGGAAACACCAACTACATCTTGGAATGCCCCGATGGAACAAAGCAGCTCAGAAAAAGCTGTTACTTACAAAGAACGCTATGAAAACTTCATCGCACCCTATGCCGAGCGTTGTATAGGCTCTTACGTTTTTCTATGGGGCCAAAAACAAGAAAAAACTTCAACATGGTATGGTATGTTCTCGCGGGATGGAAAAGCTTCGGAAGGAATAAATGTATTACATCATTTCTGGAATGAAAATCCACCCGAAAATGAAGCACCAAGAATTCAACCTTTAACAATCAATGATCAGACAGCACCTCAAAATGTTATGCTTGAATTTGATCAATTATGTGAAGCAGAGGTGTTAGTAGACGACCCGGATGGCGACCGTTTGAAATTTTATTGGGAAATAACTGCGGAAAGTTTGAGACCTAGTGTAGGTGGAGATGCAGAAGCTAATATTAATTCAATTCCCGGCTTAATTAAAAAGCGTTCTAATGAAAGAATAAAATTCAGAGCTCCAAAAGAAGAAGGTGCATATCGACTCTTCGTATATGTATATGATCGCAATGGCCATTTTGCAACTTCTAATGTTCCATTTTACGTAAAGCCATCGGCTTCCGGAGAACAATCACGATTTGTGCAAATGAAAAAGCAAAAACTCGAAATACCTGAACCTAATTAGTATGAATGCAATAACAACAATCGATTGGATAATTATTCTACTCTATTTCCTGCTGGTATTTGGGGTAGCCTTTTGGTCTTTCAGAAGAAAAGGGGAAAATGATACGGACGGATATTTTCTGGGAGGTAAAAATCTACATTGGTTTGTTATTGGAGCATCATTATTCGCAAGTAATATTGGTTCAGAACATTTAATTGGTCTTGCAGGGCAGGGAGCGAAAGGTGATTTTGTTGCCGGTCAATTTGAATTATTGGCCAGTTTAATTCTTCTTTTATTGGGATGGATATTTGTTCCTTTTTATATGCGCTCCGGTATTTCAACCATGCCTGAATTTCTTGAAAAAAGATATAGCGCATGGTCAAGATCTTATTTATCATGGGTTTCAATCGTAGCCTATGTATTAACTAAAATTTCTGTCACCATTGCGGCAGGTGCTATCGTATTTACCGCATTACTTGGAATTGATTTTTGGCTCGGAGCTTTAATTATTGTAACAGCAACGGGTATCTACACCATAATCGGCGGCTTAAAAGCTGTAGCATATACAGATTTACTACAAATGTTTATCTTGATTGGAGGAGCTATTGCAGTAACTTTATTTGGAATCGGCGAATTAGGCGGCTGGGCTGCAATGACGGAAAAAATTACACCTGATCATTTAAGTTTATGGAGAGATCTTTCTGATTCAAATTATCCATGGGCCGGAATATTATTTGGAGCTCCAATTTTAGGCATATGGTATTGGTGTACAGATCAATTTATTGTACAAAGAGTACTTGCTGCAAAAAATACAGATCATGCGCGTAAAGCAACTATTTTTGCGGGCTATTTAAAACTGCTTCCTATATTCATTTTTGTATTACCCGGTGTTGTCGCTTATGCAATGACCCAAGGTCCGGATCCGCAATTAAGTTTAATGGTGGATGGAGCTGTTGATTATGATTATGCTCTACCGGCTTTAACATTACAGGTTTTACCTGTTGGGTTAAAAGGAATTGTTGTTGCCGGTTTATTAGCAGCTTTAATGAGTTCACTTTCTTCAGTATTTAATTCGAGTTCTACCATTTTCACTTTAGATATTTATAAAAAAATGAATAAAGATGCCACAGAACAGCATCTGGTTTCCGTTGGAAGAATTGCTACCGTTATTTTAGTTGTATTAGGGGTATTATGGATTCCATTGTTGAAAGTAATCGAAGGCGGACTGTTTCAACAATTGCAGGCAATTCAAGCCTATATTTCACCACCAATTGCTGCTGTGTTTTTACTGGGTATTTTAAATAAACGTATTAATGCTACCGGTGCTAAATATGCACTTTTAACCGGAGCTGTTTTAGGAACGCTTCGATTAGTACTTGAAATCGTAAACAATTCAACCGAGAATGGAATGGGTGGTTTTTTAGGTGCATTTGCAAGCTTTAACTTTTTATATTTTGCCTTATTGTTGTTTGTGATTTGCTCTCTAGTATTGATTGTTGTCAGCCTGAATAGTCAGGAACCTTCACCTGAAAAAACAGCTGGTATTACACTTGCTGATGGATCAATTGAAGTGAATAACAAAATGAATGTAGTGCTTTCTGTAATTCTTGTAGTACTTGTATTTGTACTCTGGTTTATATTTCAATAATGAATAAAAAGCTATTCCATATAATCCTGATTTTATGTTTCGCATTTCATGCGAATGCACAACAGAACGTAACTGGTGATTCATTAAAATTGAATACTGCGTATCAATTGGGCTTATATCCAAAAACAAATCCATCCAAAGTAAAAGGAATTTCGGTAGGAGGTTTTTATCGCTTTTTTGC
>JAHDHT010000294.1 GCA_020631175.1 Chitinophagales bacterium | reverse complement strand
AGATAATTCAGATGCAGGGCTTAGATCCCTCATGCTATTCGGAATGTCCTACGGTAACTTCTGCCTTAGAAGATGCGAGAAGAGAGATCGGCTTTTCCTGCGAGAAGCGAGATTTCACCCCAAATGTCATCTTGAACGAAGTGAAAGACCTTTTTAATCGACAAGACAAACATTATTCTAACACAAAAAGCCCGCTTTAGGTCGAATATTGTCCGTTCCGGGTCGATTTAGCCTGATATTCAGGCTTTTCAGAGTAATTGCTCATACTTTTACAAGCTGAATAATTCGTTCATTTAAACGCAATAATAATGCTGACACAAATGAAAGTACCGATAACACTTCTGCTATTTCTGATGATCAATTGTTTTGCCTCAGCACAAAGCAAAGAAGTTCAACTCAGAAAAGATTTAAGCATTCAAACCGGCCTTAATTTCCTTTCACTAAAGGATTTAACTTTTAGTCCGATCGTGTTCAAAGGAGCAATTCCTGAAGTAAGATTAGGATTTAATAGCAATAAAACTCATAAAACTTTTTGGAGTATAAGCGCTGCTGCTTCTACAGGAGAAATTGACTATCAGAATAAATACTTCAGCAGTAATATTGTATCTGCTGATTTTTCGCTTAACTATCTCTCCAATATCAGCACACATGGTAATTCAACTTTTTATTTCGGAGGAAGATTTAACTCCGTTTTAAATATACTCGAGTATGATGGATTCTTAAGCGGAAGCTGGTATACAGCACATACTTTAGAGCCGATTTTCATCTGCAATTTTACTTTGAATGAGCAACATGTTTTAACAGGAAAGTTTCATACTCCGATCGCAGGTCTTGTTTCAAGACCGACCTATGGAGGTGTTGACGAATATGTCGTGTCTAATGTAGATAATATCACAAAAATAATTTTTGGCAGAAGTAAATTTTATTCAATTGATAAATTGATCAACCCTACTCTTGAATTAAAGTATAATTATTTGTTGCCAAAGTTAGGTTTTTCAATTAGCGGAGAATATAATTATTTACAGGTAAACTCTATCCGGAAATATTATAAAAATGAATGGACATTATTATTAGAATTTAAAATAAGAATAGGAAAAATAAATGAAGGCTAGAATAGTATTTATCATTATTGTGATGTTTGCAATGCAAGCTTGTCTAAAAGATGAAATGGCAAATTCAAACCAGGAAATATTTATGTTTGTCTGGAATGATATGGATCAAAACTATGGTGGATTTATTCCGAGAAATATTGATTGGGAAGCGATCTTTGTAGAGTATAATGAACTGGTAAACCTAAGTAATGACGAAGATGAATTATGGGAAATTTGCACAGAAATGTTGGAGCAATTAAATGATGGTCATATAAAATTATTTAATACAAATAATGATGAAGGCTTTTCTTCCGGTCGAGGATGCAGATCACTTACAGCCAAAGAATTTGATATAACAAATGTCAAAAATAATTACATCGAAGATTTTAAATCTATTTTAATCGATGGCGAAGAATTGATATATGGACAAATAAAAAATGAAAATATCGGATATATTTATTTGCCGAATTTTGAATATGACGGATCCGACTGGCACCTGGAAATAGACAATATTCTAAATGAATTACAAAACACTGATGGTTTAATATTAGACCTTCGGAATAATAGTGGAGGTACTCCTCTGCTGGACCGATATATTGCAAAGCGTTTTGTAAATGAAGAAAAACTGGTTTTTTATGTTCAAACAAGAAACGGAAAAGAACACGATAACTTCGATGAACCAACGCCTTATTATGCTACAACTGAAGGCACACAGTATAAAAAAGACATTTTTATATTAACGAATAAAACAACGATAAGTGCCGGCGAAGAATTCATATTATTTTTAGCTTCTCAAAACCATGTAACCATTGTTGGCGATACCACCGCTAAGGCTTTTTCATCAGAATCATTCAGACGCTTATTGCCAAACGGATGGGAGTTCGGATTACCAAATCAATTATATACATATCCGGATGGTTCCAGTCCGGAAGGGGTGGGCATAATTCCTGATATTTACATAAAAAATGATACCATAGAAGTACAAAACGGATTGGATAAAGTTCTCGAAAGAGCCATAGAAGAGCTTTAAGTTTACTGCTTTATATCAACATATAGTACGTAATGCAAACAATCTGTTTGTTTACACGTAAACTTAATTGTTGCTTAAATGGTAATTAATTATTTTATCAGGTAAGTGTAATTAAAACAGTTTGCGATTAATATTCAGTAATATTGAATGCGTTTAAAGAAAAGCTTAGTACTCGATGAGTTTGAACCCTGCATTTAATGATAGTTGGATAGGTTATTTTTTTATTCCTTTCGCGGCCATTTTTGTTTATTACTTAGGTGCCGATGTTCCGTTTTATAAAGATTCATTCACTTTAAATGACCTGATTTACATTTTATTGAATGTTGCATTAGGGCTTATTGTTTGGCGATTAATCAGAAAGATTTTTTTTAGTGTGATTAAAGATGAGCTTAGTTTAAAACTTTTCTTTAAAGCTTTTGTACTCAACTTAATCGCCGGTTTAATTTTACTGGTTACTTTGCGTTTAATTCATGATTTAATATTCAATAAATCGACAGGAATTGAATATTATACATTAGAGTTGCCTGCAGATGCGCTTTTTATTTTAATAATTAATTTATTCTATTTAATACTGTTTTATAAAAATAAAACAGAGCAAATTGAAACGGCGAATGTTTCTCAATTAGCCTCTTCCAATAAGATTTCTATTCAAAGTGCAAAAAAGAGCTTCCTGCTTAATCAGACAGATATTGCATTTGTTGAGCTCGAAAATAAAATTACCTCGATTTATCTTTTTTCAGGTGAGAAAATCGTTACCGTTTATTCACTAAATCAGCTTTATGAAAAACTACCAAAAAATATTTTTTTTCAGGCAAACAGACAGTTGTTATTAAACAGAGAGGTTATAAGAAGTTTTGAAGTTACAGAAACAAGAAAGTTAAAAATTCAACTATCCGATTCAATTCAGTTTAACAAAGAAATTTTCATCAGTAAGGCCAAAAGTTCTTCATTTAAAAATTGGTTTTTAGATAAAGAGTAATGATTTAAAAATAAAATCTCAAATCTCAAATCTCAATTTTCAATTAAAAAAAGATCCCTCTTTCATCGGGATGACCTGCGGTCACTTCTAACTTCAAATCCTTTTAGCTTCTCTTTAAACCGAATACCGAAGCACAGACATTTTCAATTTACACCTCCCAGTAATGCTTAGCCAATCGCTTCAGCTCTTGGAGCATTATCCTCGCAAATATATTTGCTCACCCTCCTCAAGGAGGGATTCTCAAATCTCAATTTTCAAATAAGAAAATCATCCTTCCTTCATCATCCCAATAATAGCATCACTCATACCCATGTTTGAAAATCCACCATCGTGAAAAAGATTTTGCATGGTGATCATTCTGGTATAATCCGAAAATAACATCGCACAAAATTTGGCGCAATCTTCAGCAGGCGCATTACCCAATGGAGATAATTTGTCAGCATAATCGAAGAAGGCGTCAAATCCTCCCACACCGCTGCCTGCAGTCGTCATGGTCGGTGATTGAGAAATGGTGTTTATTCTTACCTTCTTTTCCTTCCCATAGTGATAGCCAAAACTACGGGCAATAGATTCAAGTGTAGCTTTCGCTTCAGCCATATCGTTATAACCCGGAAAAGTACGTTGAGCTGCGATATAGCTTAATCCTAAAACAGAAGCCCACTCGTTTAAAGCATCTTTTTTAAAAGCCGTTTGCAGTACTTTATGAAAACTTAAAGCAGAGATATCCAGCGTTTTTTGAAGAAAACTGTAGTTTAAATCGGTATATGGCCGCTTCTTACGCACGTTCGGAGACATTCCAATAGAGTGTAATACAAAGTCGAGCTTTCCACCCAAAATTTCGAGACTTTGATCAAATAGTTTTTCCAGGTCTTCAACCAAGGTAGCATCTGCGGCAATAACTTCCGCATTACAAGCTTCCCCAAGCTCCTGAATCTTACCCATTC
>JAHDHT010000040.1:11100-24441 GCA_020631175.1 Chitinophagales bacterium | reverse complement strand
AATTTCAAATCTAAAATCTCAATTTTCAAATTCTCAATAAGCAATTCTTCTATCAAAAAAGATTGGTATCTTTAAGTATGCCTGCCTTGAATGATTTAATGTGCTGGTATTTCAGACAGCGTCAGAATAGAATTCTGAAATCAAAAACAGATGCTATTTATCTGCAGGAAAATCTATTATCCGAATTAATTCAACTCGGAAAAAATACGGCATTCGGAAAAGAACACGGATTTACATCCATCCAAAATAAAAAAACGTTTACAGAAAATATTCCGGTAAGATCGTATCATGAAATTTATCCCTGGATAGACAAGATGTTAAAGGGTGAGCAAAATATTTTATGGCCCGAAAAAATCAATTGGTTTGCAAAATCATCAGGTACCAGTTCAGCTAAAAGTAAATTTTTACCTGTTAGCAAACGATCACTAAATGTTTGTCATTTCCGTGGCGGAAGAGATGTATTGGCTTCTTATTGTATCGCAAATCCCGACACAAAAATCTTCACAGGAAGAGGCGTAATTATTGGAGGCAGTCATAAACCGGTCGAAATGGCAAATGGAATTCATGCCGGAGATGTTTCAGCAGTAATGATGGAAAACATGCCGCTTATGGGTCGGCTACTAAATAGCCCAAAACGATCTATTGCTTTGATGGACGAATGGGAAAGTAAAATTCAGGCAATGGCAGAAGCAACCGCTAAGCTGAACGTTACTATGCTTTTCGGGGTGCCTTCATGGGCTATGGTTTTAATAAAAAAACTATTTGAAATTTGTGAAACCAATAACATTTATGATATCTGGCCAAATTTTGAATTATTTGTTCATGGAGGAGTGAGTTTCACACCGTATAGGCACCGTTACAGTAATATTTTCACTTCAAATAACATGCAATATATGGAAACCTATAATGCATCAGAAGGTTTCTTTGCATTACAAGACGACCTTCAAAGTGACGATCTTTTATTGATGACAGACTACGGAATTTATTACGAATTTGAAGATACAGTAAGTAAAAAAGTATATCCACTTGCAGAGGTTGAAACAAACCGGGAATATTCAATGATCATTAGTACCACTAGTGGATTATGGAGATATAGAATCGGAGATACCATTCAATTTACATCCATCCAACCATTCAAAATAAAAATAAGCGGAAGAGATACACATTTCATCAATGTATTTGGTGAAGAATTAGTTGTTGCTAATGCAGATAAAGCAATTGATGAAGCCTGCCGAAAAACAAATTCAACCGTAAAAGAATATACCGTATCTGCAAGACTGATGAACGGTGAGCATATCGGTTACCATGAATGGCTGATTGAATTTGAACAAAAGCCTCAAAACACCTCAGATTTCAAATTTATTCTTGATCAATCATTACAGAATTTAAATTCTGATTACCAGGCTAAACGCTATAAAAACATGGTGCTTAAAGCGCCTGAAATTCACATTGCTAAAAATGGTTTATTCTACAAATGGTTGGAGAACCAAGGAAAACTGGGTGGACAGCATAAAGTGCCTAGAATGTCGAACAAACGAGAATTTATTGATCCGCTTTTAAAGCTAAACAATCAATTGACTGAAATTATGCCGTAGCATAAATTTGCTCCGCTACATATTGAAACATAAGCTCTACATTTTTCCCAGTTTTAGCTGAAGTAAAAAAGTTTATTTCATCAAATTGGGATTGCATCAAGCCTTTTTCATTATCAGAAAGTAAATCTGCTTTATTTGCTACTAAAACAAAAGCAGCATCTTTATACTTTTTTTTCAATGAGTCTAATTCCATTTTGGCCTGATCCATTTGTTCAGGTCTTGTGGCGTCAATAACATATATTAATGCTGAAGAACCCAGATAATAGCTTATGGGAACCTTGTATTTCAATTGTCCGCCGGCAATATCCCAAATGATCATATTAATGCTAATATTATCAGATAGCTGAACTACTTTCTTTTGGATTTTAACACCTAATGTTGTGTGGTAATCTGCAAAAAAGCGATTACTCACAAAGCGATTAATTAGTGAGGTTTTCCCGACATGGAAATTACCCAGGAGTACGATTTTTTTTGACAAGGATGACATTAAGTAATAATTTCACTATAATGTATATAAATTTTAACAGATTGTCAATATGAAATGGAATATATTAGAAAATAAACTTTATAAAAAATTTGAATTTAAGGATTTTTCTGAAGCATTTGCATTTATGAGTCGGGTAGCTTTGCTGGCTGAACAACAAAATCATCATCCGTACTGGACGAATGTCTGGAATACGGTGGAAATATATCTAAATACGCATGATGCAGGTGACATCATAACCGAAAAAGATCATAAACTGGCTAAAGCTATTGATGCATTACTGGACTGAGAATTTCATAGATTTAATATCCTGATAGCTTTTTAATTGAAGGATATAATGTCCTTTTTGTAAATGCGATTTTTCAATTAGGAAATTTTTATTTTCTGAGCTTTGCATAACTAATTGCCCATTGCAATTAAAAACGGAACAGTTGAAAAAGTAATTATTTAAATGTGCTACATTAATATGTTGTGTACTCTCTTCAATTAAGAAAACCTGATCAATTTTTGGTTCATCATTTACAGATAAAATATAATTTTCATTGAGTAATAAGAACCACATATCATGAAATTCATGCTCTTCATTTTTATCTGTATTTATATCAGGAGAATCGGTATAACCTGTCAACCAGACTTTCCCATTTCCATCTGCACGAATATGATGGATAAAGTCAAGGTCTGTTCCTCCCAAGGTGCGTTGCCAGATTAAACTTCCGTCCGATCCTTCCGCTTTAAAAAACCAGGTGTCAAAAAAACCATAGCTTTCAGTAATGTCTCCATTGCCACTTAACGTAGCGCCAGCACAATAAATCTTATCATTCTGGTCGACGGTAATACTTTGAGGAAAATCAGAGAAAAAACCGCCATAAGAGCGATCCCATACAATTTCAAAAAGGTCATTGATTTTTAAAATCCAGAAATCTCCTCCACCCAAAGCATTGCTTACATCAACATCATTTGAAATGGTTTCGCATAGTAAAACGATTTCACCCGATGAAAGCACATCAAGAGACAGAGCAACATCTCCGGCTGTGCCGCCAAATGAACGTTCGTTGATAATATCACCATTTGAAGCATCCAATTGAAGTAGCCATGCATCACGTGCCCCAATAGGAGCATTTACATCTCCATCTTCAGATTGAGTTTGACCGGCTATATAAATACTTTCATTGGTAAATAAAATTTCGTTTCCTCTGTCATTTGCTGAGCCGCCATAGTTTTTAATCCAATTTAAACTACCGTCACTGTTCAACTTTCCGGCTATTAAATCTTCTCCGCCTTTAAGCGTAAAAAAGGAGGTATCCTGCGAATCACTAAATCCACAAAAATAAATCGATCCATCATCGGCAACATCTATGCTTAAAATTTTATCTTCTCCATCCCCAAAGAAATGAAAAAGCCAATCAATTTCCAGGGCATCATTAAGCTGATAGATAATTCCGTCTTCACTTCCATCCGTAGTAATTAAATTTCCGTCCAAAGAAGCAATAGCTCCACTGCAAACTAAACTGCCCTGTTGATTTGTTTTAACATCGAATAATACATCTTCAGCTGAGCCACCGTAAACAGCATCGTTTAAATAATTTCCGTTTTCATCTGTTATTACAATCCAGTGGTTATCTGAGATTGAATCTGTCGGTAACTCCGAATTTTTAAAGCCGACCAAAGCAAATCCATTTTGATAGGGAACACTTGAAAAAGCGCGTTCGTCGGCGGCTTCACCATAAATTCTGTTCCATACCATACCCGGCTGTTGAGCTAAAGCAGTAAGTGCTGAGAAAAAAAGAATAAGGAAAATGTAGCTTTTATATTTCATCTTCAAATTGCAATGCTGTAAATTGACTTTCGAATTAAAGATACGCAAATTGTTTACCAAAAATCAGGAAGCCGCTTTTATAAAGCGCGCAGGGAAGTTAAGCAAACTAGAAGAACAGAAAATAAACCAGGCTTTAGATGCCGGCACTACTATGCAGGAATTGAAAGATGTTATTAATTATCTGGATTGGCGTTATTATGTTGTTAATGACCCTGTACTGGATGATTTTAATTATGACATGTTGTTTAAAAAATTGAAATATCTGGAAGAGGCTTTCCCTGATTTTAAAACAGATGACTCCCCTACTCAACGTGTTTCTCGCGGTTTAAGTGATGGATTTAAAAATGTACAGCACTTGATACCGATGTTATCATTAGATAATTCTTACAATGAAGAGGATTTAAATCATTTTGATCAGACGGTAAAAAAGCTTTCAGGGAAGGATGATATCTCGTATTGTGTTGAGCCAAAATTTGATGGATCGAGCATTGCCCTTATTTATGAAAATGATTTATTGGTGCGGGCGGCTACTCGCGGCAATGGAACTGCCGGAGATGACATTACGAATAATGCTAAAGTAATTCGATCTATTCCTTTAAAGGCTGCTTTTAGCTCACATGGCATTTATAAAATTGAATTGCGTGGTGAAGTTGTAATTGATAAAGAAATATTTGAGCAACTAAATGTTGATAGAACAAAAGAAAATGAACAACTAATTAAGGATGGAAAAAAGCCTCAGGAACTTTATAAAAATGCACGTAATACTGCAGCGGGTGGATTAAGAGCCAAGGATTCTGAATTAACCGCAAAAAGAAAAATGGATGCTTTTATTTATCAGGTTGGAGTTATTCTGGATTCGGATGGAAATGATATTACAAGGGACATAATAAAATCACATCACGACGGAATTTTACTCTTGCAAAAGTTAGGTTTTAAAACACCCGAAAAAGAAAAGTTGTTAGCGACTGATATGAAGACCGTTCTTAGTCATTGCAAAAAATGGGAAGCGCAAAGAGACAATTACAATTACGAAATTGATGGAATGGTAGTGAAGGTAGATGATTTAGATGTTCAATCGGATATTGGAGCTACTTCGCATCATCCACGATGGGCTATTGCATTTAAATTTAAGGCGAAGCAGGGAAAAGCTAAATTATATCATGTTGATTTTCAGGTAGGCCGAACGGGGGCCTATACGCCTGTAGCAAAAATCTGCTCTATTGCCTATTATGATCAGATAAAAAATAAAGACTTTTCTTCAATTGTTGCCGATGAGGTTGAAGGCTTGCCTTTAGCCGGAGTGGAAGTAAAAAATGTTTCTTTACACAATGAAGATTTTATACTTGAAAAAGACATCCGCATTGGTGATACGCTTATTGTTGAACGCGCCGGCGATGTAATTCCATATGTTTTTGGAGTTGATTTAAGTCAACGCACAGGCAAAGAAGTAAAAGTTGTTTTTCCGAAAACCTGTATTTGTGATTTAAAAAGTAAATTGATAAAACCGGAAGGAGAAAGTGTTTGGAGATGTACACATGAAGCCTGTCCGTACCAATTGGAAGAAAGTATCATTCATTTTGTTTCAAAAGGAGCCATGGATATTGACGGTATGGGTCGTGATATTGTTAAGCGTTTTATGCAGGAAGGAATTATAAAACAAATCCCGGATATCTATCAATTAAAATATGAAGAAATTCTTGCTTTGGATGGATGGAAAGAACGTTCTGTAAACAAATTAAAAAAAGGAATAGAAGAAAGTAAAAACAGAGAACTCTGGAGATTGATTGTAGGATTAGGTGTTCGTCACATCGGTGGTACAACGGCAAAAATGCTAGCACAGGAAGTTGAGCATATTTTAGATTTCGCTAATAAAAGTGAAGAGGAATTATTAGCATTAAAAGATATCGGACCAAAGGTCGCTCAATCGATTCATGAATTTTTTAATTATGAAAAAAATATAAGCATAATTGAAGCTTTAGAATCACTTGGTGTAAATGTAAAAGGAGATGCTAAGCCTGAAATGTTATCGGCTAAACTTGAAAACAAAACCTTTTTATTTACCGGAACATTGGTTCAATTAAAGCGAGACCAGGCAAAAAAATTGGTAGAAGAAAACGGTGGTAAAAACGTTTCCGGTGTCAGTAAAAACTTAGACTATCTGGTTGCCGGAGAAAAAGCCGGATCTAAACTTACAAAAGCACAAAAAATAGAAAGCATAAATATAATCTCTGAACAGGATTTTCTCGATATGATTGACTAACAGTACTTAAGACATTTGTACATAAAGCTTATATGGTTCATAAGACTTATGAGCAGCGAAATTACTAGGAAAATTGGGATATTTTGATAAATTAGTGGTACCAAAAAGCAGGTATATTTATGGAAAAATGGAAAAAATTGCCTTATGAAGGCAAAAAGGGGGAGACCTATGAGGTCTCCGACCATGGGAGGATGCGGAAGTGGCATCCCGGTGAGAAGAATCCCCAACTTTTGAAAGGGTCCAAAATCAGAGGCTATAAGGTATTTAATACTAAACTAACTAACGGAAAAGGAACTTCACTTTACTTTCACAAATTAATTGCAGAACAATTTGTTAAGCGTCCTTCAGATGATCATAAATTCGTGATTCACAGAGATTATGATAAATTAAATAATCATATATCAAATTTAAAGTGGGTTAGCAAAATGCAATTAGACAAGCATCATAAAAAGAACCCTAACATTTTGAATATGGTGCGACCTAAAGGATTGATTCGCTACAGTAAACTAACTGAAAATGATGTAAAGCGCATAAAAATCATGTTAAAGCGAAACAAGAACAGAAAGAAAATGATCGCCAAAGAATTTGGCATTACACACACTCAGTTAAACCGAATTGAAAGAGGTGAAAACTGGGGACATGTAACAGTTGATTAATTATTTCCATTAATTGTTTAATTATAAACCCTGATGTAACTCAACCACATCAGGGTTTTTTTATACAATATTGACTTCACAATGTAATTCGATATCAAATTTACTTGCTACCGATTGTTTCATTTCTTCCGACAAATTATATATTTCATTTCCTTTAGCCTTACCGTGATTTACTAAAACTAAAGCGTGGTTTTTATAGACTCCTGCATCCCCTTTTTGATACCCTTTCCATCCACATTGATCCAATAACCAGGCTGCCGGTATTTTTGTTTGTGTCCCGGATGGATATGACGGAATACCAGGGTGAGCATCTTTTAGTTTATCGAATTTATCTGTTGCAATTACCGGATTTTTGAAAAAACTACCGGCATTTCCCAAAATAGCCGGATCGGGTAATTTCTCTTTTCGAATTGAAATTACTGCATCACTTAATGACTTGATATCCGGATTTGAAATATTCATTTCTTCAAGTCTCTTATTTATTGCTCCATAAGAAGAATTGATTTTATGTTTTTTATTTAAGCGAAGCGTAACATGTGTAATTATATAATTACCTTTTTCCTTTCCTTTAAAAATACTTTCTCTGTAAGCAAATCGGCAATCATCATTATTAAAAATTTGCTCTTCACCGGTTTTCAAGTGCGTTGCTCTTAATTCATGAAAAACATCTTTAATCTCCACACCATATGCCCCGATATTTTGCATGGGTGCTGTTCCGATATTACCCGGAATTAAAGAGAGATTTTGTAAACCTCCCCATCCTTTATCAATAGTATACAAAACCATTTCATGCCAGTTTTCACCGGCACCAAATTCAACATAAACGTGATCTTTAGTCTCCTCCTTTATTTTAACACCCTTAATATTATTGTGTAAAACAAGACCGCTAACATCTGAGGTAAATAAAATGTTGCTTCCGCCACCCAGAATAAAAATGTTATCAAATTTTTGATGGAGTATTTCTTTCAATTCAATTTTATCTGCAATACTGACAAAATACTCAGCTTTTGCATCTATAGAAAATGTATTGTATTTAAGTAAAGAAGTATTTTTTTGTATATCCATTTAAAGCTGATAAAAAACCATAAAAATTAAAACAAACATAGCTAAAGTTATTACAATCATATATAAAAAATTAATAAAGCCGGCTTTAATAATTGTTATAAAATAACCTTGTTTATAGACTTGTTTAAAACTAAAAACCTGATAAAGAAAAAGGAAGGGCACCAAATATCCGAAAGCACTTGACACACCAAAGATTGCAAAAGTTACAATTAATAATGAGAAGATTAATATAAACGTATGCAAATGAATTCCGTGTATTAAATGCTCGATATAATAATGTTTCCAGTAAAATATTTGCATAATTAATGCAAAGAAAGGCAACATGAAAAATAAGATAATCGATGCATTGCTAATCATTGATTGAATAAACTGTGCACTGCTTGTATTGACTAATTTTTCTGATTGTCTTACGAATCTTTTAAGCCAGGTGTTTTCTATCCCAAAATCTTTTATCACTTTCTCGGCATCAGCATTGTTAATGTAACTATTTATAGTATCAGATCGCATAATTGTATCGCCCTGCAAAACTACATATTCAGGTGCATTGGCAGGTTCAGGATCAGAGATATTACTTTCATTTATAAGCTCCACAGAATCTAAAACTGCCTTTGGTACAGAATCAACATTCATAGTTACTTTCGGTGTATTGCTTGTTGATGAATTAATAACTGATTGATTGAGTGCTTCTTTCACACCCGGCATAGCATTCAACCAATTAAAGACCATGAAATTTATAAGCGCAAAATAAATCACAGAAGTAAATATGTACATTCGAAGGGGTGGAATATGTCTGATACGCTTTCCATCCAAAAAATCTTCTGTCAATTTCCCTGGTTGAAATACTAAAGGAATAAGTGATCTGAATAATTTTGAATCAAAAGTGAAATAATCGCCGAGAAATTCCTGAATTAAATAAAAAAAGCCAATTCTTCTATCTGTGTTTTTTTGTCCGCATTCAGGACAATAAGTATCTAGCTCTTTTTTAACAGATTTTAAATCTGCTTTACAATTTAAACAATATGCCTTTTTACCTGCAGGCATTTAAAGATCTTTTAATCGATTAAGTGCTGCTTTACTTTGCTGCTCGAAACTGTCGACATAGGGGTGATCATTATACTCATTGGTTTTTTCAAACCAGTTTTTAGCCAGATCGAATTGTTTTTGTTTTTCGTAAATCATGCCAAGTTGAAGGCAGCTTTTAGCGGGATAGTATAGCTCACTGTTTACACAATAGTCTATTGTCTTTTTGTACCAGAAAATTGCTTCTTCAGTTCTTCCCATGGCATCATATACTCTCGCAGACCGATAATAAAATTCTGATCGTTCATCGAAATTTAAGTTGTCTTCAGTTGTTTGATTAAGTACTTCAAGGCTACGACTATTATATCCACCGTCATTCAGTAAACGCGCCTTTAATAAATCAATATTTGGAATAATTTGATCATTTGCATCTTTTAAGGCTTGCTTATCAGCATCCATCATAGATCTTCCTTCTGTTTTGCATTTTTCAAGACAATTAAAATATTGGATTGTATCTCCCTGAAACAAATGATGCCAGCCTAAACGTTGCCAGGCTTCTTTTACATAATGAATTCCCTTTCCTGAATTTAAAAAACGTTCAATAGGCACATTTGCATCTTCATCTAAACGACAAAGTTTCAGCAAGCCTTCAAAATAATCCATGAAATAAAAGTCAATATATTCAGCTCCTGAAGGGCGTGCTTCAACAATTTGAATGGCTTCTTCTACTTTACCACTTCGATAAGCGATATCTGCAACTAAAAAGTTATTCAGTAAACTATTTTCTGTTTCTAATCTGGAAGAGGCTATTTCCCAGGCACGATCGAATTGTTGATCGAGATAGATTAAAAAGAAGGTATGCATTAAATGCGTTTCTTCTTTGAATAAGTTTTCTTTTTGAGCAAAGGCATAATAATCATCCATTTGTTGCATCCCTCCTTTCACATCTCCATCGAAACCAAGAATACGAACAGCAAATTGATACTTATCCGGTATTGTTCCAACGACTGCTCTGAGAAAACCCATTGTTTTATTAGAGGGCTGAAATTCAGGAAATCGTTTTAAGTTTTCTTCATGCAATTTATAGCCTCTGCGGGCATCCCAAAGTGCAGAAATATTATCCTGATATTTTCCTTTTGCAATTGCCCATCGAACATATAATTCTCCTTTCGCGTAATTCTTCCAGGGATTATCATCCTCTAATTGTTCGTATATAGCCAGTCGTTTAGACCGTTCATCAAATCGCTGATTATAAACGGCCTCATCCTCCCCGATAAAAACTTCGAAAAAGTCGATATAATCCTGAATAAAATAGTAGGCGGCATTTTCCGGGTTATCAACTAATGCTTTTTGTATCCGATCGCTTGCAGTTACCGTTTTCAATTCCATCGTTTCTGCATATGCCTGCTTGCAGATCGCATTGAAATCGAAGTAGACTTCGGCATTGCCGCTCAGGTTAAGCAGAAGCAAAAATGCCATCCATCCATATTTCAATTGAAAAGTCGAAAACATCGAACGTAAATATACAAATGAAAAAAGGCTACTTAAAAAGTAGCCTTTAATATGATTAATGTAGTCTTTTAAATTATGAAGCCAGATCATTATCCACTAACACTCTTCCGCAGTGCTCGCATAAGATAATTTTCTTTCTTTGTTTTAATTCAAGCTGCTTTTGAGCAGGAATAGTTGCGAAACAACCACCACATGAATTACGCTCAACCGTTACAACTGCAAGACCGTTTTTATAAGCCTTTCTAATTCTGTTGTAGGCATTTACAATACGATCTTCCACCTTCTTTTGAGCTTTCTCCGCCTTTTTACTCAGCTTTTCTTCTTCTGCTTCTGTCTCTTTGGTAATCTTTTCCAGCTCTTTTTTCTTCTCTTCAAGGTTTTTCACCTTTTTTTCTAAAAGTTCATTTGACTCTTCTAAATAAGCCGTTTTTGATGTAATCTGCTCTGTAGAATCTTTGATTTTTTTCTCCATTAACTGAATATCAAGATCTTGGTTTTCAATCTCTTTTGTTAATGCATCAAACTCTCTATTGTTCTTAACACTGTTCAGCTGTTTTTCGTATTTCTGTTTTAGAGTATCTGCTTCTTTGATACCATTTTTAGATTCAGAAATGGTTTCTTTCAAGTTTTCCATTTCTGTATTCAGGTTTTCAATTCGTTTTTGCAAACCTGCCAGCTCGTCTTCTAAATCACTAACCTCTAAAGGAAGTTCACCTCTCAGCTTGTGTATTTCATCGATTTTCGAATCAATACTCTGCATAGTATACAGTGCTTTTAGCTTTTCTTCTACCGTTAGTTCTTTTGCTTTAGTTGCCATATATTGTTAAAAATAGTTTACCGGATTGGTGTTTATTTCTGAAATTTGGCTTGCAAAATTAGGAAATTTTTCCCGTAAAACGGCATGAATCAATTCACCAGTAAATTGTTCGCTCTCATAATGCCCAATATCTGCTATAATAATCTGATTATCAGCATCAAAGAACTGATGATACTTATAATCAGCGGTAACAAAAATATCTGCACCTGCTCTGATTGCATTCTTTAATAAAAAGCTTCCGGAACCCCCACAAACAGCTACTTTGCTAATTTTAGGCTTGCAAAGATCAGTATGTTTGATCAGTCCGCAATTAAACTGATCTTTCAGATGTTGTAAAAAGGCCCGACTTTCCATGGCCTCCGGCAGGCTGCCGATCATCCCTGCTCCAATCTCCTGATGACTGTTTTGTAATACATAAATATCATAAGCAACCTCTTCATAAGGATGGCTTTTTTTCATGGCTTTCAGGATGGATGTTTCTTTGCTTATCTCATAAATCACTTCAATACGGCATTCCGTTTCTTTATGCATAGTTCCTTTTTCACCTACATGAGGATTACTGCTTTCGTTGCCCCTGAAGGTTCCTGTTCCTTCCAGATTAAAACTTGCTTTATCGTAATTTCCAATAACTCCGGCTCCGGCATCGAACATTGCTTCCCTTACAGAATCGGCCTCTTTAATCGGACAAAAAGTAACCAGTTTTCTAAGAATGTCCGATTTTGGTGCAAGGATGGATGTATTGGTCAAACCAATTTTCTCAGCAATTTTAGCATTTACACCATGCTGCATATTATCCAGATTAGTATGAATAGCAAAAATCGCAATGTCGTTTTTGATAGCTTTAATGATGGTGCGTTCTATATAGTTTTTACCCGTGATGGATTTCAATCCGGAAAAAACGATTGGATGATGTGCAATTACAAGATTACAATTTTTCTGTATTGCTTCATCAAGAACTGATTCAATACAATCAAGACTAATCAATGCTCCTGAACAATTATCATTTTGATTACCGGTAATTAATCTCGCATTATCGTAAGATTCCTGATAAGCCGGAGGAGCCCATTGGTTTAGGAAGGATAATATTTCACCTATTTTCATATGCAATGCTAATAAAATTAAGAGTATTAATTTTTACCCGAATATAAGAATGAAAATGCTGAAAACGTTTAACCATATCTCATCCATTTTTGTGATGGAATTTTAGCCCATATAAAAAGAGAAGGAGAAAAATTATTCACCCTTTCAACAAACGTTGCAATTCATTCAACTTCATCAAAGCTTCGACAGGTGTTAAGGTATTAATATCCAAATTTTCGAGAATCTCTTTGCACTGCATTAATAGAGGATCGTCTAATTGAAAAATGCTTAATTGAAAATCATCTTTCGGTAAAGCATTCAATGTCTGATTCAGATTTTCTTCCAAATGTTGTGCTTCTAATTGCTTTAAAATTTTGTTGGCATTATTAATAATAGCTTTGGGCATTCCTGCCATTTGTGCAACATGAATTCCGAAACTTTTCCTTGCAGGCTCAGGAATTAATTTTCTTAAAAAGATAACCCGGTCTCCAACCAACTTTGTACTGATACTGTAATTTTTAATACCGGCATAATGATTTGTAAGCTCTGTTAATTCATGATAATGCGTAGCAAACAAAGTTTTTGGTTTTGCTGCTTTATTCTCATGTAAAAACTGCGCTAAACTCCAGGCAATAGAGATGCCGTCGTAAGTGCTTGTGCCCCGACCAATCTCATCCAATAAAATTAAACTCCGGTTCGAAATATTATTTATGATACTTGCGGTCTCATTCATTTCGACCATAAAGGTCGATTCACCGGAAGAAATATTATCGCTTGCTCCTACTCTGGTGAAAACGCGATCGAGCCAACCCATTTTTACAGATTTAGCAGGCACAAAAGAACCCATTTGTGCCATTAAGCAAATTAGTGCCGTTTGTCTAAGCAAAGCAGATTTACCCGACATATTCGGACCGGTAATTATGATAATTTGCTGTTCTTCCTGATTTAAGATTAAATCATTAGGAACATATTGCTGACCCGGTTCCATCTGATCTTCAATTACCGGATGTCTTCCTTCTTCGATTTGGATGGAAGT
>JAHDHT010000040.1:0-11000 GCA_020631175.1 Chitinophagales bacterium | reverse complement strand
GTTCCATCTGATCTTCAATTACCGGATGTCTTCCTTCTTCGATTTGGATGGAAGTGGATTCATTAACTTCCGGTTTTCGATAGGCTTTTTTAACTGCCGTATAAGCAAAACTCAATAAAACATCATAACGTGCGATATGCTGAGCGTTATCCTGAATGTCTAAAATATATTGCTGCAGTTTATCTAATAAATCTGCGAATAAATCGAGTTCTAATTGTTTAATTTTTTCGTCGGCACCAAGTATCTGTTCTTCGTAGCGTTTTAATTCATCGGTAATGTAGCGTTCTGCATTCGTAAGGGTTTGTTTACGCACCCATTCCTCCGGCACTTTATCTTTGTGTGTATTCGTTACTTCGAGATAATATCCAAACACATTATTAAATCCGATTTTCAAGGATGGAATGCCTGTTCGTTCTACTTCAGCTGTTTGAATAGCCGTTAAAGCATCTTTCCCTCCTGTACTGATGGCTCTTAACTCGTCGAGCGCTTGAGAAATACCCGGTTTAATTGTATTGCCTTTCGCCATTTGTACCGGAGCGTCTTCTAATATCGTTTTCTCAATTAAGGCTAATGCTTTTGGTAATGGCTTTATGTATTTTGCCATTTTTGTTAGCACTTTATGATCGCTTTTTTTGAAAAGGGTTTTAATATCCGTTAATGCATTTAAGCCTCTTTTCAATTGCAATACTTCCCTTGGATTCGCTTTAGATAAAGCGATTTTGGTAATTAAGCGTTCGAGGTCTCCAATTTCTTTTATAACTGATCGGGCATCATCACTTAATTCAGGATGTTTAACAAATACCTCTACAGCATCTAATCTTTCCTGAATTTTTTTCGGAGATTTTAAGGGCATGATCATCCATTTCTGCAACAATCTTGCACCCATAGGGCAGACCGTTTGATCGATCACATCCAATAAAGATACGCCATCCGGATGATTGGAATAAATCAATTCAAGGTTTCGAATCGTAAATCGATCGAGCCACACATAATCATCAGCCGGAATTCGTTTTACTTTCGTTACCTGTGATAAATTAATATATTGATTTTGGGCAAGGTAATGAATGATTGCACCCGCTGCAATCTGAGCATTATCCAACTTTTCAATTCCGAATCCTTTTAAAGAATTGGTTTTAAAATGCTGCAATAATTTTTCTCTTGTATAATCAATTTGAAAGACCCAGTCTTCAATGGCATAAGTATAATATTGACTTCCAAAATTTTGAACGAAATGCTTTTGAAAAGGACGACCAAAAATGATTTCCTGCGGACGGAAGCTTTGTAATAATTTGTCGACATATTCAATATCACCCTGCGAAACCATAAACTCACCCGTACTTACATCTAAAAAGGCTATACCCATAGCGTTAGCACCAAAGTGAACAGAAGCCAGATAATTATTTTTCTTATGATTTAAGATTTTATCGTTAATCGCCATGCCAGGGGTAACCAGTTCTGTCACTCCCCGTTTTACTATTTTCTTCGTTTTTTTCGGGTCTTCTAGTTGCTCACAAATTGCCACCCTATAGCCTGACCGTACGAGTTTAGGTAAGTATGCATCTAAAGCGTGATGCGGAAAGCCGGCGAGTTCAATATGTGAGGCAGAACCATTGGCTCTTTTAGTTAAAACAATGCCCAGGCATTGGGCTGCTTTTACTGCATCTGCACCAAAGGTTTCATAAAAATCGCCTACTCTGAACAGTAAAATCGCCTGCGGGTGTTTCGCTTTGATTTTATTGTATTGCTGCATCAAAGGGGTTTCCTTTTTAGTTTTAGTGCTCGCTTTTGCAGTGGATTTTTTATTTGTTGATTTTGATGCCAATATTCAAGTCTTCCATTTTTTTTGGGAGGATAAAAATACGCTTATTCCCCACTATCTTTGGAGAATTATCTCACAATTTGTGCAAAAATGGAAGGAAAGAAAAAGATATTGAATGATGAACTGGGTAGATTGTCTGTTGAAGGCTTTAAAGCTGCTGAAAAGAATGGCATTTATGTACTGTTAGATAATATCAGAAGTCGTAATAATGTCGGTTCTATCTTCAGAACCTGCGATGCTTTTCGCGTTAAGGAGATCATCTTGGGTGGTATTACGCCTATTCCTCCTCACCGGGATATTTACAAAACAGCCTTGGGAGCTACTGAGTCGGTCGACTGGAAACACTGTGCTGATTTGAAGGCATCGATCTTATCTATGAAGGAAGAAGGCATTGTTGTATTAGCGGTTGAACAGGTCGAGAATGCGCATATTTTAGGCGAATTTGAAAAAGATAATTCCAAAGAATATGCCTTTGTTTTCGGTTCTGAAGTAGGTGGTGTTGATCAGGAGATTGTGAATATTTGTGATGGAAGCATTGAGATACCTCAGTATGGAACGAAGCATTCGTTGAATGTAGCGATGAGTGTTGGGGTGGTACTTTGGGAGATGGTTCGGGAGGCGTCCTGAACGCAGAAAAGGATCTTCTTTTTAATTTGAAATTTCCATCCTTGAGGAGGGATCTATTGCTCCAAGAGCTGAAAGCGATTGGTTAAGCAATACTGGGAGGTGTTAATGAGAATTGAAATTGTCTGATGTTAAGTCAGAAGGAAGAAGATTCGAAGTCAGAAGTAACCGTAGGTTATTCCGAACACCTGAGGAAACTTTTTGATTTGAAATTTCCATCCTTGAGGAGGGATGTATTGCTCCAAGAGCTACAAGCGATTGGTTAAGCAATACTGGGAGGTGTTAATGAGATTTGAGTTTGCACTTGAATAATAGTCTCGCTTCTCGCAGGCGAAGCAAGTCTCGACTCTCGATTCTTTTTGAAGGCAGAAGGCGGAAGATTCGAAGTTAGAAGCTTTTTGAAATTTCCGTTCCCCGCACCTAAAAGCCCCGCAGCCTGCTATTGTGAGTTTGAGTTTGCACTTGAATAATAGTCTCGATTCTCGCAGGCGAAGCCAATCTCGCTTCTAGCAGGCGAAGCCGATCTGAAAGACAGAAAAGCACTTAAGTTTAAACTTAATCTTACACTTAAACTTCCTTGAACTTGACACTTGCACTTGATACATGCGCTTAAAATTTGTACTTGAACTTAAAAAGCAATGTCATTCGCAAACAAAAGCGCCTCCCCTAGCCGGGATTGTACCGGAAAACCGCCAAAACGAATGCCTGAAGATTTGTTGCTTGAAGGCTGACCGGAGGGAAGACAAGAGCGGCAATTTCTGAAGTGCTTGAGGCTTTGGTGCTTTGCAGGGGAAAGCCCGTGAAAATTTTGTTCGAGCAGCATAGGGTTTTTTGCTGCTTAAAAAGCATAGAAAATGCCTCCAAATCGACAGTTCGCCCGTCAATTTCTGCCATGCTGGCAGCGATATTTGCTACTTCTATGAGGTGGCTCGAAATTTGACTTATGGAAGAGCAAAAAGTAGACTGAAATTATGGCAAAAGATAAGAAGAACGAGCTGTCGGAAGAGGAAGTGAAAAAGCAGGTGGAAGAAACGCTGGATCAGGCTTTGAACGATTCGGAGGCAGAGACGGCGCAGGCTGAAAATGCGGAGGAAGAAGTTGTTGAAGAGAGCGCAGAAGAGGCAGAGCAGGAGACAAAAAAGACCAGCATTTTTGATCGTTTAACCGGCAAGAGTGGCGGCAAAAGTGGCGGCAAGAGTAACAAAGCAGATTCGGCTTTTGAGGAGTTAAAAATTCAAAAGGCGGAATTGAATGATAAATATGTGCGTTTGTTTGCGGAGTTTGATAACTATAAAAAACGGGTTGCGAAAGAGCGTATTGAAATGATGAAAACGGCGGGCCGTGATATCGTAACGGACATGCTATCGGTTGTAGATGATTTTGAGCGTGCTTCGAAAGCGGCTGAACAATCGAGAGAGAACGGTGTGGCAGTAGACCTTGACGGATATACTCTTGTTCAAAATAAATTGATCCACATTCTGGCGAATAAAGGATTGAAAGCGATGGAAACGGATGGTGCTGATTTTGATTCTGAAATGCATCATGCGATTACTGAAATTCCGGCACCCTCTGATGATTTAAAAGGTAAAATTGTAGACACCATTGAAAAGGGATATTACATGAATGATGTAATTATTCGTCATGCAAAAGTGGTTGTCGGTAAATAGTTATGGCAAAAAGAGATTTTTACGAAATATTAGGCGTTAGCAAAAGTGCTTCGGCTGAAGAAATAAAAAAGGCTTACAGAAAAGTCGCGATGAAATATCATCCGGATAGAAATCCTGATGATGCATCGGCTGAGGAAAAATTTAAGGAAGCGGCTGAGGCTTATGAAGTATTGAGCAACGAGCAGAAAAAGGCGCGTTACGATCGCTTCGGACATGCAGGTGTAGGCCAGGGCGGCTTCGGCGGCGGCGGTGGCTTCGGCGGCGGCGGAATGAGCATGGAAGATATCTTCGATCAATTCGGGGATATTTTTGGCAACTCTCCTTTTGGTGACATCTTCGGTCGTCGCAGAAGCGGCGGTGGAGGTAGAGGCCGCAGAGGTTCTAATCTTCGTGTTAAAGTGAAAATGACATTAGAAGAAATTGCTAATGGTGTTAATAAGAAAATAAAAGTCAATAAACTGGTGCATGCCACCGGTGTAAAATATACAACTTGTCAGTCATGTGGCGGTCAGGGTGTAGTGCGTAAAGTTACCAATACTATTCTTGGACAAATGCAAACGACTTCTACCTGTCCGAGATGTAACGGTGCGGGTCAGAGCATTTCTGAACGACCTAAAGGCGCTGATGAAAATGGTTTAAAACGGGAAGAGGAAATTATTGAAATCGATATCCCTGCTGGTGTACAGGAAGGCGTTCAACTTTCGATGCGTGGCAAAGGAAATGCCGGTCCGAATAATGGTGCGAGTGGTGATTTAATTATATTAATTGAAGAGATACCACATGAGGTATTAAAGCGGGATGGAAACAATGTTATTTTTCCACTCTTCATCAGTTTTGCAGATGCTGCTTTAGGTACCAAATTGGAAGTGCCGACAATAAATGGTAAAGCAAGAATTACGATTCCTGCCGGAACGCAGGCTGGAAAGATTTTCCGTTTAAAAGGTAAAGGGATTCCTGCTTTGGATGGATATGGCAAAGGCGATCAATTAATTGATGTAAATATCTGGACGCCAAAGTCATTAACAAAAGAGGAAAAACAAATGCTTGAAAAGCTAAAAGATTCTCCTAACTTTCAGCCGAATCCGGAGAAAACGGAGAAAAGCTTTTTTGAACGCATGCGTGATTTCTTTGATTGATCCTTTTTAAATTTTAATACTTTATGTCGACTTCTTTTCCTAAGGAAAAAATAAAAATTCTATTACTGGAAGGCATCCACCCGATTGCTAAAGAGCAATTGGTGAAGGCCGGTTATGTTAATACTGAAATTCTTCCGAAATCGATTCCTGAAGATGAACTTATTGAACGCCTTCAGGAAGCGCGCTTATTGGGTATTCGATCGAAGACGCAGGTAACTGAAAATGTTTTACGATCTGCTACGGGATTATTGGCGGTTGGATGTTTTTGTATTGGCACGAATCAGGTGCGCCTGGATGTCGCAAATGAAGTGGGAGTTCCGGTATTTAATTCTCCGTATTCAAATACACGTTCCGTTGCCGAATTGGTTTTAGCAGAATGTGTAATGTTATGCAGAGGAATTCCTGAAAAGAATGAAGCTGCACATCGGGGTGAATGGATGAAGTCAGCTAAAGATGCCTATGAATTAAGAGGAAAGACTTTAGGTATTATCGGTTACGGACATATCGGATCTCAGGTTTCTATTTTAGCAGAAGCTTTTGGTATGAAGGTTTTATATTATGACATTGAACCGAAGTTGCCTTTGGGTAATGCGATTAATGCTGTTGAACTGGATGCTCTTTTAGCTGAGTCGGATGTTGTAACGCTCCACGTACCGGCTACAGAATCTACAGCTAATATGGTGGATGCCGCTTTTTTCAATAAAATGAAAGCGGGTTCTAAATTTTTGAATCTTTCACGTGGTAATGTGGTCGTAATTGATGATTTGGTTGCCGCCTTAAAATCGGAACATATCAGTGGAGCTGCTGTTGATGTTTACCCGAAAGAACCACGGTCTACTGAGCTACCGTTTGAAAGTCCTTTACAGGGTTTTCATAATGTGATTCTCACGCCACATATTGGTGGCTCGACTCAGGAGGCTCAGTATAATATTGGTCTTGATGTGAGTCATAAGTTTATTAACTATCTGGATAAGGGTAGTTCGGTTGGAAGTTGCAGTATTCCAGCTTTAAATTTACCGATACAAAAAAACACGCATCGTATTTTACATATTCATAAAAACGTTCCGGGTGTGATGTCTAAAATAAATTCTGCTTTGTCTGAAGCGGGAGCCAATATTTTAGGACAATATTTAAAGACGAATGCGGATATCGGATATGTAGTGTTGGATGTGAATGAAAATGCTTCTCAATTGGCTTTGGAAAAAGTGAAAGAGATTGAGGAGACGGTGAAGGCGCGGATACTTTATTGATTGAAGGTTCAAAGTGACCGCAGGTCATCCCGACGAAGGAGGGATCTTTGAACTTGAAAATCACTCCTTGAGGAGCGAAGTGAAGAAATTTTGTGATATTTAGTATCTAAAAACTATCGCGCTTCCCTTCTTGTTGCAGCAACTCAATATCTGCTATTAACTGATTTACAGAAGCCTTACTTAAGCCATTATAGATTCCTCTTATAAATTTGTTTTGATCGACAAGAACGAAATTTTCCGTGTGCAAAAATTCATCCGGATCTCGTTTGTTTCCTAAATCTTCTTCAATGAAATAAACGTTTCTTCCCATTTCATAAATCATTTGTCGATCACCCGTAGTTAAATGCCATTTTTCAGGATCAATATTAAACTGTTCTCCATACATTTTTAAAACCGAGATAGAATCTCTCTCAGGAGTTACCGAATGTGATAATAATAAAACATCATCATCATTCCTGAATCGAGCCTGAATTAATGTCATATTATTTGTCATTTTCGGACAAATACCCGGACAGGAAGTGAAAAAGAAATTGGCTACATATATTTTTTGATCAAACATTTTTTCAGTAATTCTTTTTCCATCCTGATTAATAAATTCAAATTTCCCTATTCTATGAAAAGTATCTAAGGCTTCACTTTCAGTTGTTATCCAGTGCGGAGTGAAACTTGCATCATGATAAAAAGGTAAAACATCCACCCGGCTCCTGTTATCATGTCGTGTCGATGATTGACAAGCTTGCAAGCTTAACAACACTAAACTAATCCATATTATACTGTACCACTTCATCATCTAAGGTATAGCAAAGCTTTGCCCGTTTCAAGCCAAAAATACGACCGTTTCTTGCTTCATAATTGTTATATAATTTCCCGTTTTCCCTCCAGGATTGTTGCAAACCTACTTCCAGACCGTCTTCTAAATTAAATACTTTAAACCTTGCCCCACTCCTGTACCATTGTTCTTGTCGACCATTAGCTACACCGTTTGTGAAATTTGATTTAGATTTTAAATTACCGTTCGACCACCATGCCAAAGCGACACCTTCTTTTTTACCATTAATATAATTTGCTTCAAAACTTTTGCTTCCATCCGGATAGTATTTAATCCATTTTCCACTGCGTTTTCCGTTGATGAAAGATTCAGATGATAGCATATTTCCGTTTAGATCGTATTCAGCAGCAATTCCAGAAAATGCTTTCCCCTTGTAATAAAACAAGCCCTCACCGGCTCTTAACACCAGCGAGGAAACTTGTACAGTATCCGGAATTTCTGTTTCTACTTTTTGAGAACTATTTGTTGATGAAAACTGACAAGAAGAAAGTATCCAGATACCTATTCCAATTATGAATAATTTTTTATTGTATTGCATTTGGAGTACCCTGATAATCATCCGGAAACAATAAATAATATTGACCTAAATACAATTCATTTTGAATGTGATAATGATATTCTCCATCCGAATTATGAATGGTCGGCCCGAAGTGCCCTCCGGATTCATCTAGATCTGTTGGGTATTCTCCATTGTAATCTCTTCTTCCATACAGAAAAAATCCATCAGACATTATTCCGATAAGTTTATCATCATCATCCGACCATGCTTTTGGCTCTAAATGATAATGATAACTTTGCGGACCGGTGTGAGCTGCGGTATAATCTAAGGAAGGCACCGCATCATCTAACGGAATATTCGGACCTTCTTGGTCATTATATATCATCGAACCACTTACTGCAATACCAATTGGACCTAAACCTGTTGCACTTGAATTTGAAGCCAGCTCAGGATTAACCGGAACACGCAATGTATAACTTCCATTAAAATCGTCGATATTTCCGGGTGCCATTGACATGTAAGATGTTGCTGTAGGTTCTACAAACAAAGGATGATTTTCTGCTGCTGCAGGAGTTACCAATAAGTTTCCCATCGGATCAACTGCAGATCGCTCTGTAGTGTTCGACCAATACGGTGAAGTGTGGTTAGGCAGACCGTTAGATTCTATGACAACTTCATCATCATCTAAATAAATATTGAAATTATTACTGTCGAAATCATTAAAGGCCGCATGCAATTCTCCAGTAACAGTATCGTCATCATCATTTGAGTTGCTAACATAACCACTAGGTTGCAGACAAGATTGAACACTTATATCAGGATTTCCTAATCCATCTTCATCTGCATCCTCATACCAAACAGTAGCAGAACAATCGGTAGTATCATCATTATCACTATCATTGCTAACATAACCTTCCGGCTGTTCACAAGCTTCCTGACTAATAGCCGGATTTCCAAATCCATCACCATCTGCATCCTGATACCACGTACTTTCAGTACAGTTAATGGGATCATCATCTTTACAAGCATTAAATAAAACCCCGATCAGGGTACAAAGAAAAATTAAAATAAGTCCTTTACGCATAAAAAATTTCGGTTTATGTTTAATAAGACGACCTATTTCAAATTTACTTACACTTGTATCTAAACTTTTTTCAGCCAAGATTTAATTGCTGAATAAACCTTATTTAACTGATCTTTTGTAATGCAATAAGGCGGTAAAATATATAAAGTATTTCCGAGCGGTCTCAGTAAAATTCCTTCCTTTAAAAAATACTGATACATACGATCTCTTATTGGGTTGGTGTAGGATGTTGCTGTGTCGGACACAATATCCATTGCTATTATTGTTCCTTGTTGGCGCAGGTTTTGGATGGATGGATGATCTTTTATTTGATTAGAAAAATCTTGATGTTGTTGAATGATGTTTTTTCTTTTATATGTTGTTTCCTGTTGATCAAAAATATCCAGACTTGCATTGGCAACCGCACAGGCCAAAGGATTTCCGGTATACGAATGCCCGTGAAATAATGTTTTTAATTTATCATTCGATAAAAAGGCATTATAAATTTCATCGCTGCAACAGGTTAAACTTAAAGGCATATAACCTCCCGTTAATCCTTTCGACAAACAATAAATATCCGGTTTATTTTTGGTTTGGTCTGTGGCGAAAAAAGTATTGGTTCGACCAAAGCCGGTCATCACTTCATCCGCTATGCAGAGCGTTTGATATTTTTTAGCTATTCCAATAAGTTGGTCTAAATCTTCAGCGGCATACATTTTCATCCCTCCTGCTCCCTGAACTAACGGTTCGAAAATGAAAGCAGCAACTACATTAGTAGCGCATAACTTTTCAAAGTCTTCGAATAATTGTTCTCTGTTTTCATCTGTTGGAATAGGGAAATGTTGGATGTCGAACATGTAATCATCAAAGGGTGCGGTAAAAATACTTCTACCGCTCATCGACATGGCTCCAAAGGTGTCTCCATGATAAGCATCATCAAAAGCAATAATGGTTTTCCTTTTTTCTCCTTTATTGAAAAAATACTGGATCGCCATTTTTAAAGCCACTTCATTGGCCGTACTTCCATTATCTGAGAAAAAGACTTTATCGATATTATCCGGCAAACGTTTTAATATTCTTTCTGCTAATCGAATCGCCTGAGGGTGACTAAATCCTGCAAAAATAACGTGCTCCATCTGAGCTGCTTGTTCCGCTAACTTTTGATTAATGTACGGATGCGCATGTCCGTGTACGTTCGTCCACCACGAACTTACGGCATCAATGTATTTATTTCCATCCGTATCAAAAATATAAGCACCCTCCCCTTTTTCAATAATGATATGAGGCGGCTCGGTTTGATGCTGGGTGAAGGGATGCCAGATATATGCTTTGTCTTTTTTAAGCCAATCCATGTTCTTTGTTTAGATATGCTTTTATGCTTTCCTTTGTGAAGGAAGGAAATTCCGGTAACTGATAATAATTCAAATCAGGCTGATAGTTTTGAATGATACTCGTGCTCGAGGGTGTAGGCCGACCGTTAATAATAACAGCTGCTATTTCTAAACCACTCTTTTTTAAATGCTCTATACTTAATAAAGAATGATTTATACTTCCCAAATAATGCCGTATCACCAAAATAACCGGTAATTTCAATTGAATCATTAAATCAAATAAGGTTTGCTCATTGTTTAACGGGACCAATAAACCGCCTGCTCCTTCTACGATTAAAGGTTGTTCTTGTGTAGGTAATTTAAAGGTTTCCAGTTTAATTTCAACACCATCTTCTTCTGCCGAAAAATGAGGAGAAGCCGGAATGTTTAATTGATATGTTTCAGGATGGATAGTTGTTTCTTTTCGATACGTTAAGCGTTCAATTTTATGACTATCGCTATTATCCAAATCGCCGGATTGCACCGGCTTCCAATAATCAGCTTTTAAGTATTGACATAAAATAGCAGAAACCATCGTTTTACCGGCATCCGTATCGATAGCCGTTACAAAGTAACGTTTATTTCCTTCCAGTAATTTTTTCAATTGCTTCGATTAAATTGCTCGAAAATAGAGATCATTTCATCAACCTGTTGCCAGGTGTTATAGCTGTGCAAACAAATCCGAATGCGTTCAGCACCTTTAGCAACCGACGGATGCCGTATAGGCCGAAGATCCATTTTAT
>JAHDHT010000293.1 GCA_020631175.1 Chitinophagales bacterium | reverse complement strand
GCAGATGGAAGCGACCAGCGGAAGCTTACAGCTAAGGATCGGCTCTTAACAGGCAGGCAAAAGATTGAAACGGAAAGCCCGGCCGCTGCCCAAATAAAAAACATCCTATTTCAGCTCATAAAAAAGATGTAATTTTCGGCATGCCCGCTTATTTAGTAATCGACCTCGGTAATTCGCGCAGTAAATTGGCTGTTTTTCGCGATCGTTGTTTGCTGGAATATTTTCGGCAGACTACCCTAAGCCAGGATTTAATCGGCCAACTCAAAGAGAAATACGAAATTGAGCAAGCGATTTTGCTGCATAGCGGGCCTTTGGACCCGGAACTCTCCACTTTTCTAAAGCAACAATTTCAGTTTCTTGAATTTGATCATCAAACGCCAATTCCGATTAAAAATCTTTATACAAGTCCGGAGACTTTAGGTCCTGATCGACTCGCTGCCGCTGTCGCAGCCCGCAGTCTCGCTGGTCCCGACAAAGCCATTCTCGTAATCGATACCGGCACCTGCCTTACCTTTAATCTGCTAAATGAAAACAATGAATATTTAGGTGGCGCTATCTCTCCGGGTATTCGAATTCGATTTCAGGCTATGCACGACTACACAGCTGCCTTACCATTAATCGAAGATTTTTACGAAAGGGTGACATTAATCGGAGACAGCACAGAACAGTCAATGAAAAGTGGTGTGATAAACGGCATTATAGCCGAGGTAGAGGGCATCATTGCTGCTTATCGCAATAAATATCCTTCTCTTCAGGTTTACTGTACCGGTGGAGGTGCATCCTTTTTTGAAAAGCACATCGAAAATGAGATATTTGCGGTTCCAAAATTAGTCCTGTTCGGACTTCATGAAATATTGCTTTATAATGATGCACTTTAAGCGCTTAATTACGCTTGTTTTACTTTTAATCGGAATGTCCTGGAGCAGCATAGCACAGATTCAATCTGAAAACTCTCCCTTTTCAATTTTTGGTCCCGGCGACCTTTTTACCGAGAAAAATGCATCTAACAATGCAATGGGAGGAATTGGAATCGCATATGCTAATTCAAAAGAAATCAATTTCGTTAATCCGGCATCGCTGGCTTACCTGAAATATGCCACCTTACAAACCGGACTTTTCGCTAATGGTATCTGGTTAAGAAACAGCGATTCTGCCGTAAATCCGGAAAACAAAAATAATTCGGGTAATGCTACTATTCCTAATTTGTATTTAGGTGTGCCACTGGGTGATGCCGGTGCAACTGCGATCGGACTCAACGCCTATTCAAGAAGTGCTTATGACTTACTTAGAAACAGCACATCGGAGGTTTTACCGGATACCGCCAATTTAGTGACCCAACGTTTCGTAGGGCAAGGTGATTTTTACCGTTTGTATTGGGGGGTTGGATTTAAAACCGATCGTAAAGAAGCTAATTTTCTTAAATACAATCAGATTTCAGCTGGAGCAAATGCCATGTATTTTTTCGGCACCCAAAACAGTGGTGAGCTGACTTTTTACCCGCAGATTGTAGATATTTTAAGTGAACGAAAAACAACTTCACTAACGATTGGTGATTTTGGTTTTAATGGCGGCATTCAATACAACCGCTTCTCTTATAATAAAGAAATGGTCGATGGTGAAGAAAAAGAAACATCGATACGAAATGTGTTTACCGTCGGCTTAACTTTTCAGCCCGGTGTTAGCCTGAGTGCTTCACAAAGTTTTCTTGAAGAAACAGTGCTAACCGATGCCAATGGAAATGTATTGATTTTGGTGGATGGATCATCAGCTATCGGCGATACTATCGGAACCATTATAGACGATGAACCGGCAACGATGGAATTACCTTCCATGTACGGTATCGGCATTCGCTTTTCAAAACCATCACGCTGGATGATTGAAGCTAATGTAGATATCAAAAACTGGTCTGAATGGGGTATTAATGATGCTTTTGGAGGATTGGATAATTCGATGCGTTTCGCTTTGGGTGGATCGATTTCTCCTTCCCGAGAAAACATCGCACAAAGAAGAAAATTTTTAAGATATGCCAGCTATCAGTTTGGAGCCTATTACGATACCGGACATATCATCATCGCTGAACAAAGCGATCCGGATTTTGGTTTAACTTTTGGTATAAAATTACCGATTTTCGACAATGTAAAATCAGGGAAGTTTGCAGATATAAATCTGGCATTTAATCTCGGCCAAAGAGGCTCTTTGAGAGAAGGCGCAATACGCGAAACCTATTTCAGATCTACTTTAGGCATTACTTTGAATGATGGAAGCTGGTTTAGAATCCGAAAATATGAATAAAGACTTATACATATGTTTATCAAAAGCTTATGAAAAATTAACTTTGAGCCTTTAAATTTTGAGTGAAAGGTGACGTCTTAGAAATAATACGACAAAATATATATCAAACAACATAAAAATCAACATTATGGCAATTAGAAATTGGACATTCCTTGCGCTGCTTTTAGCTTCTTTTGTTTATTGGGGCTGTGGAAGTAGTTCAAGTGCAACAAAAACAGGAACACAAGAAAAGGAACAGCCTTCTTTAGAATCGGCTGCAGGTAGTTCTACCAGCACTGGTCTGTGTAAAACCTTTTCAACTAAAAAAGAAGAGCAGGAAGTTTACAAAAACATCTCTCTTTATAAAGAATTTTTCAAGCAGGGCAACTACAAAGATGGTTTACCTTATTGGGAAAAAGTAATGGAGCAAGCTCCGGGATTCAGAAAGACACCATTTATCGATGGTGAGAAAATGTACAAGCATTATGCAGATGAAGCGGCTTCTGATATGGGTAAAAATTTATACGTAAATAAATTATTAGCCCTTTACGATGAGCGTGTAAAATGTCATGGTGAAGAAGGTGCAGTAATGGAGAAAAAAGCTTTCTCATTATTAAAGTACGATCGTAAAGATGAAGCTTATGGTTTAATGGAAAAATCATTGGACTTAAATAAAGATGCTGCTAATGTATTAGTATTAAAATCTTTATACTCTCGTTACCTGGGTGATTTTAAAGACAAAGTAAAAACAGAGGCTGATGTAAAAGCTTTTGGCGATCGTATTCGTCCGTGGATCGATGGAGCTATTGCTTCCGGAAAAGATACAGATGGAAAATATGCAGAGCTTTTAGAGAAAATCAACAAGCCTTTAACCGCCACGAAAACGGTTACAACAACAACTACAAAGAGCCCGACAGCTGATATCAATACCTATGAAGATGCGAAGGCATATTACGGTCCGAAAATGGATGCTGATCCGAGTGATGTAGATAATTTAAAAAGATACTACAGTAAATTAACGAAGATCAAGTGTTATAAAACAGCAGGTTCAGAATGCGAGCGTACATATATCAAATTGATCAGCGACATCAACAGAATAGCTCCAAGTAAAGCGACTTTAACCAAAGGAGCGATTTACGAAATGAAGGCTAAAAATTATGATGCAGCAATCGGTTTTTATCAGAAGGCGATTGAGATGTTAGATAACAATGATGACAAAGCAAAGTATTACTTATACGTATCGAGTGCTTATCGTTCAAAGAAAGACAACCAAACAGCTGCAGAATGGGCGGAAAAAGCGCTGCAGTTAAAGCCTGGTTTTGGTAAAGCTTATGTTACATTAGGTAACTGCTATTTAGGAACCTATGGAAAATGTGGTACATCAAAAGTTGAGAAAGCAGGTTTAGCCTGGTTAGCAGCAGACATGTTCAACAAGGCAAAACAAGATCCGGAATCTGCTGATAAAGCACAAAAAGGATTAAACACGGCCTATAAATATTTCCCTGAAAAAGCAGATATTTTCATGATGGACATTAGTGAAGGCGCACCACACAGAGTGGGATGCTGGATTCAAAAGACAACAACAGTAAGATCTAAGTAAGCTCTTATTAAAGTTTAAACATAACAACCGCAAGTTTGGATATATTCCGGGCTTGCGGTTTTTTTATTGTTGGGCAGCCGGGCGGGCTTTCCGTTGCAATCTTTTGGCTGTGCGGCCAAGAGCGGCTAATGTGCCTTGCAGCTTCCGCTGGTCGCTTCAATGCACAAAGCCGCTCTAAGCCG
>JAHDHT010000039.1:15723-24550 GCA_020631175.1 Chitinophagales bacterium | reverse complement strand
CCTTCAATAAATGCAGCCGGCTGGTAAGTCGCATCCAAAACAAAAAGACCCATCTGCATATCAGACGCAATGATTAGTCCGTCACCGAAATAAGGATAAACGCCCCAGCAACCGGCAAATCCATCACCTGAACCTTGCGGATGTGTATCATAATTACCTACTTCCGTCATCGCCGCAGGATTAGATACATCGGCTATAGTAACGCCGTCACGATAGTATGATGTAACGACATATTGATCGATGAAAAAGGTGTTATGCGGAATTACATTTTGACCCGGAGAAGATTGATATCTTCCTAATTCCTGAATATCGGTCGGATCTGTTACGTCCCAACTAACGACCCAGGTACCGGATGTTTCATCTGTTGTAAATAGCGTTGAACCATCGTCGCTTAACCAGCAATTATGGTTATAACCATAGCTTTGTGCGCTACCCAGAGCCACAGGGTTATTTTTATCAGATACATCAACAATGCTGAATCCGAAATTACCTTCATTGGCATATAAAATGTCGTTTACAACGAAACAATCATGCACATAACGGTCGTTGTATACTCCTAAAATCGGAGGATTAGTAGCATTTGCCGCACAATCAATCATGATAGCACCGCCTGCCTGATAGTCAGCTCCAACTATGTAAGCCACACCGTTTTCATCCATAAAGATGTTGTGTGCTGAACTAAATTGAATATCACCACTACCCGTCCAGTCTGTAGCTGGCGCACTATTCGGTAAATCTGTCAAATCGATAATCAACAAACCATTTGCGGTTTCATTGGTAACATAAGCGTATTCGCCCCATGTTTTAATATCTCTCCATCCGGAATTTGCACCGGGTAAAAATGCTACTTCAACAGGATCACTTAGTTCGCGTAAGTCGAAGATCGATACCCCGGAACCACGCCCCATTATGGCGTATTTATCGCCGTTTGGTGCTGTATAGCCCCAGATATCGGTGCTGTTATCGCTCACTTGAGCATTTGCTAATAATTCAATGTTTACGTTTTGTGCCTGAATATTTTCGGCCATAAAAAGCCCGCACAAAATCAAACTTAAGAGTAATAATTTTCTCATACGATTTGGAAATTCTTTATAGGGTTAAAGATAATACAAAAGACAAGGCAATATGTTAATAGTTGCCTGATTTGCTGAATAATTACATCAAGCCAAACATTTTTTCCATTCAGACAATAAATCATCACTTACTTTTTGTGATCCTATCATGACTTTTTTGCCATTTTTTAAGCTTATAAGTATGCCTTTTGTTCCGCTTACATTATAGGCTATATGCTTAAAACTGAAGTTTTTTAAACGGATACCCCATCCACCATAATCTCTTATTGGCTGATATTCAATCATCTCAATATTTTCAATTTCGTTCCAGCTAATGGTCTTTTGTCTAAAATGAAAAGGGAACATTTTGAATTGAAAGCCGTCCCCGTTTACGATCGTTTTTAAATTGCCTAAGCTGAGTGTTGCAAAAACAGCCAACAACAATACGATAGGAATAATGATATCTCCGGAAGCTTCCATACCGGGTGTGGTAACGGTTTTAATTCCGAAGAAAATAGTGAGGCCTACAACTAAAGGCATTGTAATTAAAAAAACTAAATTTTTGGTGAAGCTTTGTTTTTCTATGAAAGTTGTCATGATTAATAAATTTGGTGTACTGTAAATGTAGAATGCTTTGTTCTCTACGACATCTTTTCTCGACGTACAACGTTTTTTTCACGACGAAAGGTTCTTTTGGATAGTAGCGCGGTACTTAGTACCCTGTAGCACGGTAGAATAATTCGGATGTACATGCTATTTTCTGCTAGTTGGTAATTGCTAATTACTGTGCTACTAAGTACTGTGCTACATGCTGCTAAAAAAAACTGTTTATAATCCAAGCTCATCCTTTCAATGCGATACCTTAACTTCGTCCCTTACATGAGTACTGATCCAAAAAAGCCGGTCAAACGTTCGAAGCCTTCTCAGGTATATGGAATCGTAGGCATAACTGCGGTGCTTTTATTATTGGGTATTCTCGGTATGGTCGTTTTAAATGCGCACGCAATTGCACAGTATTTCAGAGAGAATATCGAGATTACTATTATTCTAAAAGATGAAGTTAAAGATGCAGACATTATTAAACTGCAACAGGATATCGAATCAGCCCCCTATAGCAAAAGGGTTGAGTTTGTTTCTAAAAGTATGGCAGCCGATCGGTTTAAAGAGTCTTTTGACGAACAGTTTGAAGATGTTTTAGGATACAATCCGCTTTTCGCCAGTTTCGATTTAAGACTATTTTCTTCTTACGCCCAACAGGATAGCATAGAACCCATTAAACAAAATCTGGAACGATATTCGGCTGTAAAGGAAGTTTATTATCAGAAAAATCTGGTGCAGCTGATTAATAAAAATGTGAGAAATGTTTCGATTGCCATTATTGTTTTCAGTTTGCTTTTCTTTTTTATTGCAATCACATTAATTGATAATACGATTCGCTTAATGATGTATTCGCAACGATTTATAATACGAAGTATGCAATTGGTAGGCGCTACAAGAAAATTTATTACACGACCTTTTATTACTCAAAGTATAAATAACGGTCTCATTAGCGCATTTGTAGCAATCGCCATTTTGGCCCTCATCACAATTTACATCCAAAACAGTTTTCCGGAACTAACCGTTTTAAGAGATATCATTCGCTTCGTAATAGTAGCAGTACTTATTTTTGCCGTTGGAATTTTTATTTCCTGGTGGTCGACAAAAAGATCAGTGAAAAAATATCTGAAAATGAAGCTGGATGATTTGTATTAATTTTTGAAGCGCTTGTTTCGGGCTTCGACTCCGGCTGTACTCTTGCTTTCCGTTGCAAGGCACTTTTCGATCAGGCACTTTCGCATAAACCGCTCTTGTTTTCCCGCTGGTCAACCTTCGACCGGCTTTGCTTCAGGCACTTCTCAAAAAGCGGCTTTCCACTACAATCAAGGCTAGTTTATTTGTGTGTTTTTCATAGCATAATTTCAGTCATTTTATTGCCTGTAAAATAACACGAAATCGCATTTTTTCATGTATATTAAACGTGCCAAAGAAATAAATAAATTCAAGTCAATGCGAACCTTTATATACAGTAATTACACAATACGTATCTTATTCATTTTATGTATTTTAACACTTATTTTTGCTTGTAATAAACAATCTAAAAAAATTAGTTCTTCCGATGTAAAAAACGTAGTAAATACTACCAAATTACCCAATGAGGTCATTCCTTTTTTTCAACATTGGAATTTAATATTAGGGGATGGTTCAAATGCCGGTAAAGCAACCGATTTTGAGCAAGAGGATTTCTTCTATACAGTGAATGATTCTAAGCAAGATTGGGTCGTTTTTAAGACACCAAACAGAGGTAATACGCATGGAACTTCTAATAATACAAGAACAGAATTAGCTCAGTTGAAAAAATGGTCGCCAATGACTCCGGCGAACTTAAAAGCTACTTTAAAAGTTATGAACGTTGCCACTACCGGTGATGCAACTGTAGCCGCCACCTACTCCGTTGTAGTAGGACAAATTCACAGTGCTGATGGACATGAAAATGAACCTCTAAAAATATTTTATAAAAAGTTTCCCGGACATGAAAAAGGATCGGTTTTCTGGAATTATGAAATCAATACAGCAGGCGATGATAATTCAGGTCGATGGGATTACTCCTACCCTGTTTGGGGATATGATTTTTCTGTAGTAGGAAATTCAAAAGATAATTATCCAGAAGAACCAAAAGACGGAATTAAATTAGGTGAAGAATTTTCTTATGAAGTTGATATTAAGGACGGAATGATGTACTTAACTTTTACAAGTAAAGGACATGAAACAAAAACATTCACTAAAAATTTAATTGAATCAATTTACACAAAAGAATCGGATATGCCTGAGCAGGTAAAAGGTTTATTTGTGCCAATTGGTCAGGACGGAGTTGAGCGTGAAAATGCATATGCTGATGAGGGATTGTTTTTTAAACTGGGATCTTATAATCAAACAAACGGAAAAGATCCGGTTGTAAATAAAGTATGGTGTTCAGGTGCTGAAACACATGGCGGAGATATTCAAAAACAATATGCAGATGGAAATTATGCAGAAGTCTGGTTTAAATCCGCTGAAATTTATGTTGATGAAGAGGCCTATTCAAATGAAGGATATTTTACAGCTAACGATGGCTTAAGTCAAAAAACAGTTTACCCAAGTGAAGTGATTCCCTTTATGGATAAATTCAAAATGCTAATGGGTGATGGTACAAGCGTTAACGACTTGGTTGACTTTGAGGATAAAGATTTCTTTTATACCGTAATCGATGGGAATCGAAGATGGGTGGTTTATAAAACCCCTAACTCTGGCGTTACTTCAAAAAACTCAAGTAATACAAGAACAGAATTACATGAAAACAGAGAATGGACACCGGAAGAAGGTGGAAGATTAACCGGTACATGCAAAGTAATGCAGGTTTCAACTACAGGTGATGCAAGAGTAGCTGCTTCATTCTCAACTGTTGTAGGTCAGATTCATAGTGGTGAAGGACACGAGAATGAACCTCTGAAAATATTTTATAAAAAATTCCCCGGACATACAAAAGGTTCGGTTTTCTGGAACTACGAAATAAATACTGACGGGGATGATAATTCTGGTCGTTGGGATTATTCTTCAGCAGTATGGGGATACGACATGTCTGAAATTGGAAAAAGTAAAATGGATTACCCAAGTGAACCCTCTGAGGGAATTAAATTGGGTGAAGAATTCAGCTATGAAGTAAATGTATATAAGGGGATCATGTATTTAACATTTAAAGCAGAAGGTCACGAAACGAAAACATTTACAAAAAATCTGATTCAATCAGAATTTGTAAATAAGGCAGATATGCCGGAACAAGTGAAGAAAATATTTGTACCAATAGGTCAGGACGGAACAGAACGCGCTGAAGCTTATGCGGGAGAACTAAATTATTTCAAACAAGGAGCATATAATCAGACAAATGGGAAAGACCCAGAAAAAAATATGGTTTGGTGCGCAGGAGCAGAAACTTTTGATGGAGACATTCAGAAGCAATATGAAAATGGAGCTTACACAGAAGTATGGTTTCGGGAAGCATCTGTAGGACCAGGAATATCTCCTGAATAGTGTTTAAATAATATCAGGAAAATAAAAGCTATAGCAGTAAAACATTTTTACTAAGCTATTTTACATCTCTGCTTATTTAGCTCAATTTTCATAAATTGAAGTCTGATGTTAAGAAAACTGCTTTTTAAATTCTGCTTGTTGTTGATTTCTGCATATACATATGCGCAGATCAACATAGATTCAGATTTTGAAATTGCAGAAATAGAAATCAATGATTTAAGTTATGCTGAACTTACTAGCTTTTTACATTTAGGTACACAAAATCCTACGCAATTAACAGAACAATTAGCAGGATTAAACTTTTCTCCTTTAGAAAATGCTGATATTGAAAGTCTACTTGGTGGTAATCGTAGTATTTTTTTAAAATTTAAAGTCCGAAATTTAGATCAAAAGTATCAGCAGTTATTTCTTGAAATCGGTAATTCCCATATTGAAAAAATCATTGCATTTGCATCTGGATCAGTTATAGGCACTGGCGATGAGCAACCGTTTTATGAACGACCAATTAAACATCGAAACTTTATTTTCCCTATTGAACTTAGTTCAGGAAAATCGGAAGACATTGTTCTTTTCCTTCCAACACAATTAAATGGACTTGATAAATTTATTCCTGTTTTAAATGAACCTGCTCCTATTCCATTAACACTTTGGAGTCCGGATGCATTAGCATCAAGAGATCAATTTCACTATGTCTTTTTTGGTTTTTTCTTTGGTTTTAGTTTCTTCTTTTTAATCGCTACTTCTCTTTTACGATGGGAAAGAGCTCCTAAAAGACAAATAAGTTTTTTACTATTTATTGCAAATGGAGTATTACTTGCATTGGTTTTTACTGGATTAGGTTATCAATACTTTTGGTTCTGGAGTCCATATATTCAACACATATCTCGGTTTACTTTTACCCTATCATTTTTTTTATTTGCCATTTATTTTTATGCCGGTTTTTTTAGAATTCCGGAATATCTACCAAACTTCTATAAATACATAAGGGTATTTTCTATAATCATAATATCATTTATAATTGCAAGTCTTTGTCTACCCTATTTACCATTAAAAAATGCAAGAATATTAGTCGCTACAATTAATGTTGTTCTTTTATTATCTGTCGTTCTGCTTATTGCCATGCGATTATTAATACAGATTCGCGGTCGATTCGTAGAATCAAGCATTATGCTTCTTCCAATGCTATTACTTTTCACAGGTTTTTTATTAGCGTTGGTTTATTCAATTTTTAATCTTGAATTTGACTATTTATATATTTTCATTTGGGCAGGTGCAATTGCACTACTTGTTGCATTGGGTCGTTTATTGTTTGGACGAATAATCACTTTACTTCAGGAAAATTCTGACAAACGGGAAAAATTAATCGTTTCTATGCAAAGCGGAATTGAAATGGAACGCAATAGAATTCGTAGTGATATGCATGATGGATTAGGAACAACAATGACATTGATCACCTTACAGCTTGGTGATATGATGCTGAAAAACAAAGACCCTGAAATGAAAAAACAGTTTGAACAGGTTCAACAACTCGTTAATAAAGCCAATGGAGATTTCAGCGACATCCTAAAAGATATTATTCCACGTACCTTAACAGAAAAAGGAATTCTACCTGCTGTAAATGAAATGGTGGAAATCATTAACAGCAGCTTTGAGAATATTGATGTGGAGTTTTATTCTAACATAGAATTGGATTCTGAAAATACTTCTATCATATTAAATGTATTTAGAATTACTCAAGAGCTTTTAAACAATGCTATTAAACATGCTGACGCTTCTATAATTAGTTTACAATATTTAAAAAAAGGTTCAGCCTTGTTTATTACGATTGATGATAATGGAAAAGGCTTTAATTTGCAAGAAGCCATTGAAAACAAATCTTCACATGGATTAAAAAATTTACTGGCACGGGTTGAAGCAATGGATGGAGAATTGCGGGTTGATGCACATCCTAAAAGGGGAACATTTATTGAGCTGGAAATACCTTATTCTATTTTTGAATAGTATATATTATTGTTTAATAACTTTGCCGGATGTTAACAGTTCATTTTCAAAATAGACTTTGTAAAAAAATATTCCTGAGTTTAAATTACCCATATTGATTTTGGCATTTCCTTTTATTGATTTTTCATTTACCAGCTTACCATCAATACTAAATAACTTGAAAACTACCGTACTATAACTTTCTGATATGTTGATATTTAATTCTTCAGAAAATGGATTTGGGTAAATATTCGCTTGATGAACTATGTCATTTATAGAAACAATTTTATCAGAATAAAAATATTCTACATCATAATTTACTTTAAATTGATTGATGCTATCCACATAATTACTTGAAATAAACTTTAAAACCGGGTTGTAAATTGAGCGTTCAACATATCCACCTCCAACCAACGGAGCATAAATTTCAAATCCAAAATCATACGACAAATCGAAATACCAATTCGTTTTTCTTGATGTGCGCCAAAAATTCTCACCTTCCAATTTATATTCAAAAATCAACTGACTTTCATTACCGTTAAAGTCAAAAAGATAATTTCTTCTTGAATAGTCACGGAAATAATTATCCTCATTTTCCCAAGTATAAAAAGTCAAAGTTTCTAATTCATCTGATTGATTGTAAATATAAATTCTTTTCGACTGATTTTTCCAACTTGCATTATTGGCATTGTACGTAAAAGATTCAACCTTTTTGATTTTATTATCATGATAGGTTGTTAATGATTTGGCTTCTAAGCGCCAATAGCTATAAGGAGGTACCCAATAGTAATATTCTCTTTCTTTTATTGAATCAAATTCAGTTTCGAGATAAACTATTTTGTTCTCGTATTTTAATTCGTTTTGAATGTTAAGATTAAAACTAATTTCTTCTATTAATTCTCCATCTACATTATAGACATATTGATACTTATCACTCAAAAATAAAGAGTCTGCATTTATATACAAATATCGCTTCCAATTATCAATTTCACTATTTTGTTCATTCCATTCAACATGAACTATATTTCGCAAATCCCAGTCTAATAATTCTTGATCCCAGACAAATTGATTTTGTTCAATCAAGCGACCATTTTCATCATATTCGAAGGTATACTTATATTCATAAATGTTATTTGGATTTAAATCAATGTAAGACTGACGGCAAAATGAAATCAAATTTCGATCAGTGTCATATTCATAGTAATATATTTCTGACGGGAATTTTTGGCCATTTTCTGTGTATGAAAAGAGAATTGAGCTATCCATATTTAATGTTGTTGAGTTTAACAACTTCATAGTGTGTAATCGATTATTAACTTCTTTTGGATTTGAAAAATCAAGATCTAATATTAATTGATCAGATAATAAATTTTCATTGAAAGTTTGTGAAACTAAAACGAAACTTAAAACACATGTAAATATAAATGTAAGCAGGAAGTATTTCATAATATATAAACGATGATGTACTACAATTATTCTTAGAATTACAGGCTAAAAAAATTAAAAGAATCACGAGATAAACATAATAAATTACTTAAACCAAAGCATTATTTATACGTTTAATTAGGAGTCTGTAGACAAAAAATCAACTATTATATGCCAAATTTAATTAGTTTTATTTTCCTATTTTTAACTATTCCTGTTATGGGATGGAATCTTTTTTCAGAAGATTTTGATGCAGACTCGAATGG
>JAHDHT010000039.1:0-15623 GCA_020631175.1 Chitinophagales bacterium | reverse complement strand
TTCCTGTTATGGGATGGAATCTTTTTTCAGAAGATTTTGATGCAGACTCGAATGGGTGGATGCTTTCTACCGTAGGCGGTGGAAATTCCTGGCAATGGTATTCGGATCAGGGTGTAAACAATTCAGGTGGACTTCGATGCAAATTTACGCCTGCGGGAAACTATGTTATCTCTCCTCCGATTAACATCAATTCCGGAAATGAATTTACTTTAGTATTTGATGGAAAAAAAGCTAACTCATCCACCCAAAGAATCATTAGAGTTTATTTAAATGATAGTCCTGATTTAAATTCGCCTTTAGATACACTAATAGAAGTTGAGTATGAATCTGACTGGAATACGTTTAGCGCAAATTTCACAGTAACTTCTACAAACAATTACTATTTGGTTTTTGAAGCGGAAGGAAGTGGATATGTATTTATCCATTTAGATAACATTCTTATTGAGCCGACGGTTTACCCTTCAATAAGTTGGTTAAATCCGTTTGATAACGATCAATTTGTTCAGGACGAAACAATCAGTCTTGAAGTTAGTGCTTTTGATTCTGATGGATCGATAAGTAAGGTTGAATATTATGCAAATGGAAATTTAATTGGTACAAGCAATACATCACCATTTGATTTCGAATGGACGAATGTTCAGCCTGGAAACTATGACTTAACAGCTGTAGCATTTGACAATCGTTCAAATGCTACAACGAGTTCAATCTTATCAATCATTGTAAATCAGGCTACTGGTTTTGCTGATCAGGTTTATTATAATTTTGATTCACAAAATGAATTCTGGACATATGAAGGAGGATGGACATTAAGTAATAATGGATATAATAATTCGCTTGCAGCCTTTGGATTTAATTTAATTGAAGAAGACTATTTAGCTTCACCTGCAATTGAAATGTTTCAAAATGAAAATTATCGTTTACAATTTCGTTTGGATGCTCAGGGAAGCAACAGAGAAATTACCGCAGCGATAAATACGAGTCCTGATTTAATTGGAGCTATTGATTTAATCACACTTCCTGTTAATGCTGATGATGATTATCTTATTTTAAATGAAGTTTTTTTCAATGTAAATTCCGACGGTGCTCATTACATCATCTTTTATAATCCATCCGGAACAGGTTATAAAAAATTACTTTTAGATGAAGTAACACTTAGCGGTACCCATAATGAAGGAGCATTATCCTTCATTGAATATTCAGGAAGTACTACAATTGCCGAAAATGCAGATTTTAATTTTAGTTGTGATCCATTTGATAATGATGGTATAGTTAATCAGGTAAGTTATATAGCTAACAGTGCAGTTGTTGCTTCAAGTAATGTTAGTCCCTTTAACGCAACATGGAATGCTTTACCAATTGGTAATTACGCTTTGTTTGCTGAAGTAACGGATAATGAGAATTTCAGTTCTCCTTCCTTTCCATTAGAAATTCAGGTTGTTGAAGAAAATATTAACAGCTCTTTTTTAGGTGGTATAAATGACGACGAAATACGTGGAGCTGTAATTCAAAAAGATGGAACAATTATTTTAGGCGGAATTTTATCAGATTTACCTTCAGGTATAACTCCTATAAACCTAAATGGAAGCACTGCAACAGACAAAGGAATTATTTTAAGACTAAGTGCTGATGGAACACAAATTATTTCTGCGACTATAGTTGGTAATGAAGTAGTCGATTTAAGTATTGATGCACAAGACAGAATATATGTCGCAGCCGGCAGTAGCGGGTTTCTTTGTTTAAATGCTGATGCAAATCAAATTGTTTATCAGCACAACTTCAGCCTTAATGTACACCGTGTGGATGCAGGGAGTAATGGATATGCAGCAATTTTACTGGACAATGAAGATGACTATGATGAAATAAAATTATTAGATACTGAAATTCGAACGTATGATTCATATGGTACTGAGCTTAGCGTGACAGGTGGAGCTACTACCTATACAACAGACGTTTGTATAGAGATATTAAGCGAAACTGTAATTTCAATTGGATATAAAAATGTATTCACTAATGATGGAACCGGAGCGGTATTACCCGTAGACATTCCGGCTATGAAGGGAAAAGATTATTATGGTAATTTAAAGTATACTGCCTACGATTGGAGCGATGATGACAATTCTCCGAGATGGCTAAACTTGCCTGAAAACAATATGGCAGACGCAAGAGGTGCAAGATGCGAAATAGGTGATGATGGATTATTATATGCAGTTTTTGAAGCTGACGGAGGGAATCACTGTTTCAGATACGACCCATTTTCGATTACATTAAGTAATCCGATTGTAGGAGGAGATGCTTATTCTGAATTTTATAATTCGAATACAGAACCGAAAGCAGTGATAATGCGCTATAATCCAGGAACGGGCGAAGTATTGAAAACACAACAATTCTGTGCAAGATTATCAAATACAGCAGCCAATACTGTTCGAACAAAAAATGGAAATATAGCAGCGAATGCATTAGGGGAAGTTTTTGTTGTCGGACGGTCAGCTTCCGGTATTCCGATAGACCTTGAACATTTACCGGGTGCGTATCAAGGTGGAGCCTATTTATTGAAGTTAAGTGAAGATTTTTTTGAACGTAAAAAATGTATTCGGTTAACTAATGGTGATGCAAGAGCAATAGCACTGAATAAAAATGGTGCTTATTTGTTTGCTGGTAGTACAGAAGAGAACTTATATCTTAATAATGCTATTCAAAATAATAATGCCGGTGGAATTGATGGATGGTTTGGAGTAGAATTTATCTCAGAGAACTGCCCTGCAGATTATGCAGATGGACCATTTATTAATTCTTTTCCAAGCCTAAATAATACTTTAAACAATAATAAAGATTTTGAAACTGACGGGATAATCAATAGCGTTCAAAAAATCGGTACCATTAATGCCGTACAGGTGGATTATGATTCTGCTACTGAAATTAATTTATTACCTGGTTTCGAAATTGAATTAGGCTCTGAATTTGATGCTATAATTGATGGCTGTAATAACGGTTCAGGTGGAGGGATTGACAATTGATTACAAATTATTAATTACGAATTACAGATTACTAATGACTGATGACTGACTTCTGATTTCTAACTTCTGACTTCTAAATTAATTGATGCTCAATACCCCAACTTACTAATCCTGATCTTTTTCTTACACCCGTTTTTTCAAATAAATTACTTACATGTGTTTTAACGGTATTTAAAGAAATAAACAATTGATCTGCAATTTCGCTTAGCGATTTATCAGAATTTAAATGTTGTAAAACTTCCAGTTCTCTCTTTGTTAAACCAAAATTTTTGCCATTCGACAAATTTGTTTTTGCCATTCGTTTTGCAAAAAATTGTTCGTTTATGCTTTCCTGAATTCTGGGAGCTATATATTGATGCCCTTTATTGACTTGTCTGATTGCAATTGGAATTTCTTGTGTATTATCTTTAACAACATATCCTTTTGCACCGATATTAATTGATTCATGTGTTAAATGAATATCATCAAACTTAGTGAGCATTATAATTTTTAAATCCGGAAAAATATTTAAAAGTTCTGCTGTTAACTCTACCCCTTTTTTATCGTTGTTTTCCATTTTGATATCCATCAAAACGATATCCGGTTTATCATTTTTAATTATTTCAACGCAATCTGCAGCAGACCCTGTAGTTGCAATAACTTCAAGGTCGTTAAAATTAGAAAGTAAAGTTTTTAATCCTTCAAGAATTAATTTTTCATCATCGACAATAAAGAGTCTTATCTTATTCATTTTATAAAATCTGCCTTAACAAGACTGAATTTACAAAATGCATTGATTTAAATAAAATTCAAAGAAATATCTTACGGACGTGCTTGTTGAATTAGGTTGAGTGACTTTTTTACAAGAAGCTCAATATCTTCATAAGATTCATTTTCAAGAGAATCTTTACGAATTAACTTAGACCCCATACCTACTGCAATGGCACCGGCTGAAAACCAGGAATTAATGTTTTCTTCTGTAGGTTCTACGCCACCGGTGGGCATAATTTTAGTCCATGGTTGAGGCCCCTTTATTGATTTAATAAAATTTGGTCCGTAAACACTTCCTGGAAAAAGTTTGACAATTTCACAGCCGAGTTCTTCTGCATTTCCTATTTCAGTCAGACTACCACAACCCGGAATCCAGAGTATTTTTCTACGGTTACATAAAAGAGCAATATCTTTTCTGAATGCAGGAGTTACAATAAACTTTGCACCATTTTCTATATAAAGAGCTGCAGTTGGAGCATCAGTTATCGAACCTATTCCCAAAACCATATCAGGAAATTTTTCCTGAGCATATTTTGATAATTTGGTAAAAGTTTGAATAGCAAAGGCACCCCGATTTGTAAATTCCATTAATCTTGCGCCACCTTTATAGCAAGCATTTAAAACCTTTTTACAAACTTCAATATCGCTATTAAAAAATAAAGGCATTAAGCCTTGTTCTTCAATTAGATTTATGATTGCGACTCTATTCATTATTTAAATTATCTTGAAACTCTTCCGCTGGCATCGCCATTCATTAATTTTTCAACTTCTGCAACGGAAACCAAATTCGAATCACCTTTAATTGTATGTTTTAGGCAAGAAGCTGCTACTGCAAAGTTAAGTGCTTTTTGATCATCATTGCTATAGTTTAACAATCCATAAATCAAGCCTGCCATAAAACTATCTCCACCACCTACCCGGTCAACAATATGTGTTATCTCATATTTAGGCGCTTCAAATAAAGTTTCACCATCATACAAAACGCCTGACCAGGAATTATGAGAAGCAGAAATCGATCCTCTTAAAGTTGTGATTACTTTTTTAGCTCTTGGAAATTTTTCTTTTAATTTTTTTAAAACAGATAAATAAGCTTTACCGTCAACCTCTTCACCTGAAGTAACATCTACTCCATCCGGATGCAAACCAAAATGCATTGCTGCATCTTCTTCATTTCCGAGAATAATATCACATCCATCCACCAAAGCAGGCATAACTTCATCGGGTTCTTTACCGTATTTCCATAATTTTTTTCGATAATTTAAATCTGTCGAAACGGTAACATTCATTTCGTTTGCTGTTTTAATTGCTTCCAGACAGGCATCGGCAGCACCTTGAGAGATTGCCGGTGTTATTCCTGTCCAATGAAACCAGTCCACATCTTTAAAAACTTCCTTCCAGTTTATCATTCCTTTTTGGATGGATGCCATTCCGGAATGAGCTCTGTCATAAACTACGTTACTGGCTCTGCTTACTGCTCCAGTTTCTAAAAAATAAATGCCTAGTCGTTCACCACCTCTTAATATCTGAGAAGTATTCACATTTCTTTTTCGCAGTTCCATAACAGCACAATCTCCTATTGGATTTGCCGGAATACGACTAACAAAAGTGCTGTTCAATCCGAAGTTAGCTAATGAAACCGCTACATTACTTTCTCCTCCTCCGTATACTACATCAAATTGATAAGTTTGACTGAAGCGCTTAAATCCAGGGGGACTTAATCTTAGCATTATTTCACCGAATGTAACAATCTTCTTCACTAAATCGGCTTTTTTAAATTCCTAAAGCTTGTCCGCCACCAATTTGAATAGTTTCAGCGGTTATGAAAGCAGCATCTGCGCTTGCCAGGAAAGCGACAACAGAAGCCACATCTTCCGGCTGACCTAATCTTCCAAGCATTATGTTATTTTTCCATGAAGCGAACACTTCAGGTTTAGTAGATTTTATTCCGATATGGAAATTAGTATCAATTGTTCCGGGTGAAACGGCATTTACCCGAATACCATATTCAGCAAGATCTTTAGCCAATGCTCTTGTTATTGTGTGCACACCAGCTTTTGAAGTACCATAAATACCTGCTCCCGGGCCACCTGCATTCCATCCTGCATTAGAAGTAAAATTAATTATTGTTGGGTCTGTTCCTTTTTTCAAATATGGAATAGCTGCTCTGGAAACAAAGAAAACTGAATCTAAATTTAAGGCCATTACATTTCTGTAAAATTCTGTGGTCATTTCTTCGAAGCGAGAGCGGCCACCAAGCCCTCCTGCATTATTTACAACAACATCAATTTTACCGAATTTTTCTCCTATCGCTTTTACATTTTCGTTTACCAAATCTTCATTGGTAACATCAAAACCCATATACTCAGCGTTAATGCCGGCATCTTTCAGTTCAGCTAATCGTTTCGCACCTTCATCATTATTTATTCCATTAATTATTACCGTAGCACCTTCCTTTCCAATATGTTTTGCTACTTCAAATCCAATTCCTCCGGTTGCTCCGGTGATTAATGCTATTTTATCTTTTAATTTCATATTAAGTATATTTTTCGTTCAGCTTTTTAAAAATCATTTTGCTTTTAAAGGTTCAATTTTTGGGCATAATATCCAAACACTTGCCAGTGCAATAATAGCTAAAGTAGCTCCAACTATAAAGGCAGGTGTATAATTTCCTCCTGTTGTTAACCAGGGGACTAACATTGTTAAACCAAAAGCTCCAAGTTTAGCAGCCATACCTGCAAGTCCTGCTAATGTGCCTACTGTTTTACCACTATAGAAATCACTTGGGAGCGTTTGTACGTTGCCAATCGCAACTTGAAATCCAAATAAAATAATCGCCATAAGCAATACGGATATAGTCGCTGCAACATTTTTTGCATGATTAATTTCTTTTAATGAACCTAGCGTACTTAGTGTTGCCTTACTTGGTTCGGGAGTATCAGAACCAAGATTTTTTAATGCTTCACTTACTTCAGGATCAGCTTCAATTTGAAGTGTATTTTTTCCGGCTAATCGTTCAATAAAGTCTTCATCTTTCACTAAATCTGAAAATGCAGGATCGCTATATAATGCTTTTACATCGGTATTTGCCATTGTTATTGCAGTTTCATTTTGCACTCCGAAAACGGAAAGGACAGAAGGTTTACCCGGTATTGACATTGCCAATAAAGTAGGTAACATAATTATACAACCAAGTGTAATTATGGTTTTTCTTGTCCAGTTTACCGATCTGCCATTACTAATAAAATTTTGAGCCAATCTTCCTCCAAACAATGCACCTAACATTGCTCCGACATAGGGCACCCATCCATAAATTCCAATGCCTTTTACATCCATTCCATAAACTTCGGCCAGATAAATTGGTATCCAGAAAACAAAAAGCCACCAGATAGGATCTATGGCAGCTGAAGCCAGAATAATACCCCAACTTTGTTTATGTGATAATAATTGAAAGAAATTAGGAACATATTCATCTTCTTTATTTCCGTCTTTATCTAAATCTTCATTTTGCTGACCAGATAAAATATATTCTCTTTCTTCATCAGAAATCCAGGGATGACTTTGGGGTGGAGATTTCACAAGATACATCCATGGAATAAGCCATAACAGTCCTGCTAATCCGATAATAACGAAAATCGATTTCCATCCAAAATAAACAGACAATAAAGCAATTAGTGGTATGGAAACGATGCCACCTACTGCTGCACCTGAATTGAATAAGCCTTGAGCAAAAGCTCTTTCTTTTGTGGGAAACCATTCAGCATTTCCTTTGGTAGCACCGGGCCAGTTTCCGGCTTCAGCGACACCTAACAAAGCTCTGAAAAAACCAAAACTTGCTACGCCACTTGCAAATGCATGAAGTGCAGTTGCAATAGACCAAACTGAAATCGACAAAGCAAAACCTAATCGTGTTCCGATCCAATCGAAAATTTTACCAAATATAGCTTGGCCGAAGGCGTATGATAAAACAAATATACTTGAGATAAAGCCATAAATAATTTTCCGATCATCAGGAGATACATCCGGAAAAAGTTCAACGCCCATATCTGTCCAGAGAACACCAAGTGCTTGTCTGTCAATATAATTTATAACAGCAGCAAGCGCAATTAAACCTACAACCCACCATCTTAAATTACCAACTTTCTTTTTTACTTCACCGGCCATGTGTCTAGTTTAAGTTGTTCATGGCCTAAAAAATCTTCTCTTGCCGGACTAAACACATCAATTAAAACACCGGGTGATAAACAAACACATCCATGCATTTCGTGTGGAGGAATATAATAGGAGTCTCCTTCTTTTATAATCTTTTTTTCATCGCCGATGGTCATTTCAAATTCACCACTAGCAACATAGGTAACTTGAGAATGATAATGCTTGTGAAGGTTACCTACAGCACCTGTTTCAAATTTTGCTTTTACCAGCATTATTTTACCATCAAAACCCATTATTTGTCTGCTTAACCCTTCGGCTACCTGTTCCCAGGGAGTATCGTCGTTAAAGAAAAATTCTTTGGTTGGATTTATTTTATCATGAAGATTACTCATTATTTTTTTATTTATTGAATTCAAAAATGTTTGATTTAAAATATTGAATCAAATATATCACACAAGCCAGTTTATTTTAAATAATTGATTTTAAATTAAAGTATAATTAATAATAAACAAGCTTGAAATAAAAAATCATTATTTAAAAACGAAAGGAAATTAAAAATAACTTCCTTTCGTAAATGAAATAAATCATCTTTACACTTATCCCTAATGTGTTACTACCAGATTATAGAATTTAACCTGAGCATATGAATTTTCATCTGATGATTGTAAATAATTTCCTGCTTTGAAATAATTTTCAAATACGTTCCATTTTTCTACGTGAATATCTGAAAAGGATAATTCTTCATCATTTAAAGTTACTTTCAATAGGTTTTCTGATGCTTCGATTGACATATCAAATTGATCGAAATCGACTGATTGTTCAAACCAATGTGATTCGTCTTCCCATGCGTCTGTCCTTAACATATCTTCCTCATTCACATCAACATCTTTTAAAACTTTTCGTCTGACATTTATTTTTCCGTCATCCCAATATATTTTTAAAACGGGTGGTGCATTATTATCATCTTCACCGATCAGATCTCTTTGTTCGTCTGTTAATCTTCCGTGAATTTGTAAAACTATAATGCGATCTTTATTACCATCCGGTCCGCTAACTGTTGTCACTTTTAATGTAGCATCTAAGTTCCCTCCCTGAGCAAAAGTCCAATTCGTGTTATTGGAACCGGGATCTAATTGTTCTCTCAGTTCTGTGCGGGAATAACTTGAATTAGGAGTTGTGGTTCCGGGTTGTGTAAAGAATACCAGAGAACCATCATCTGTATCATTAAACATATAGTCTTTAAGCACATTTATGTTTGCATAATTCAGTATTTCAGGAGGCTCTATTTCGAGCGGATCACCTATTGGTAAGGTGACTTTCCAGTTGTTTAAATCAATATCAGGAAAAATTTCCTCCGTTCCATTTTGATTATTATTCTGATTGTTATGAGGAGAGTCATCATCAGTTTTATTACAGGAAACCAACGTAATTAATAAAACAAAAAAAACGGATTGGAGGAAATTTAACTTTATCATCAATTAATTATTCAAATTCGAAATTATCAAATCTAACTTCAACAATATCTGTATATAAACAAATACCAACGGTAGAATTACTTCCAGAGTTAAACGTTAAAGTTGCTTTTTCATAAGTATCAGGATCTGCATCATCTGATAATTCAATTGAAGCAATAGTAGCATCTTCAATTTCATAAAAATCCATCACTTCTGAATCGACTATAGCTACAGTAAAGGTACCCGGATCAGCTTTCATTGTATAATAAAAACTTAAATTATATTCATTATCAGGCACTACATCAATCATTTGCAAAGCTACTCTTCCTTCATACGCAGGAAGTTTTCCAGCTTGTTCACCATCATGAACTGGAGATGAGCTAATTTGAATCGGATCGGTAAAACTACTTCTCCAGGAATCGCGACCATCACCCGTACCGTCAGGTAAACTGTTATCTTCGAAACCAGCTTCAAGAATAGTTGGTAATGGAATTTCTTCCGGTTCAACTATTACTACTTCTCCAACATATTCATCACTTTGATTTAATGCATCTGAAGCAGTCAACTTTACGGTGTATGTACCTTCCCCATCATAACTATGTGTTGGGTTTTTTTCTGATGAAGTATTACCATCACCAAAATCCCATGCATACGTTGTCGAACTTACTGAACTGTTCAAAAAGTTTACAGTTTGGAAATAAGCTGCGTCTACCTCATACGAAAAGGCCGCTTCAGGTGGGGTTTCATCAGGCAGAGAGCCAGCATCAGGTAACATTTCTTCCTCACAAGAAAGAAATGCCACCGTTAAAAATGCTATTAAACTAAATTTTAAAATATTTTTCATTTCTAATTGATTTTAATTTTAATAACCAGGGTTTTGAGTTAAAAGACCATCGCTAACATTTAATTCCTGCTGTGGAATTGGTAACAATAAATCTGTAGGCTCGAATGTCCATCCTTCTGCAGCAGCAAAAGCTGACAATACATTTTGTGCTAAGCCCATTCTAACTAGATCATATAATCTATGATTTTCAAATGCTAATTCAAATCTTCTTTCATCAGATAACATTTGTACTGTTAATGTTTCTCCAAATTCTAAGGTACTTAAGCCTGACCGTTCTCTAACTGCATTATAAGAACCAATTGCTCCGCTATTTGTGGTTGATTGTGCTCCAGCCATAATAGCTTCTGTATGCATTAATAAAACATCAGCGTATCGAATAACGATCCAGTCATTTCCTCCTAGAGAGTTATCGGCAGAGTTTACCAAATATTTACCTACTTCTTTTGGAACAGAACTAAACAAAACGTCATTTCTTTCTACATCATCTGCATTTGCAGAAGCTGTGAAATCAGCAGTAATATAATTAAGTCCACTAACTGCACCGGCATTTGTCATTTCATAAGAAAAATCCTGACTTTCATTATCATCATCATTTATGTAGCCAATAGCAAACATAACTTCAGAATTTCCTTCATTATAAAAAACATCACTGTAATTATCCTGCAGTGCATAAGTACCACTATTTACAATTGATTCGCAAATCGTTTGAGCTCCACCATAATCTCCGGCAGTTAATCTCACTTTTGCCAATAATGCCTGTGCAGCACCTGAAGATGCTCTATACACACCGTTATCAGGAGGTAATAATGAAGCTGCGGCAGAAAAATCTGCATCACATTGTGCTAATACAGCCGATACAGGATCGCGATCAAAATAATCTGTATCTGATTGAATAATCACTTTGTCAACTATAGGTACATCACCATAAGCACGAACTAAGTTAAAATGAGCTAATGCACGGGCAAAAAGTGCTTCGCCTTCGAATTCCATTCTTTGGTCGCCTTCTACAACATCTAAATTTTCAAGTACTCTATTAGCTCTGAAAATTACATTATAATTAGCCGTCCAATAAGAACCAACGACCTGGTTGGTAGCCTGAACATTAAAGCTTTCAAACTGAGCCCAATCACCTTCACTTGATTTTGTTTCAGTGTTATCAGATCTCATTTCAGTAATTGCGAATTCTCTTAATGGAACATTTTGTAATCCATCATAGATTGCAACTACTGCAGCTTCTACTTCCTGATTGTTGGTGTAGAAACCGCTATCCCCTATTTCTGATAAAGGATCTAATTCAAGTTGTTTTGTACAACTATTTAGCACCAGAATACTAAGCGCTAAAATTATATAGTTATTAAATTTCTTCATTTTGATTCGGCTTTAAAATTCTAAATTAATTCCTGCAGATACTGTTCTGAAAATCGGTGCCGGTCCTCTTTGATATCCCCATGTTAATGGATTTCCTAGACCTTGGTCAACTCCTTCTGGATTGTAACCTTCATACCCTTCAGACATTACATAAAGTAAATTCTGAGCTCCTACATAAAGTCTAGCATTGTTTACTCCAAAGTTTTTGGTCAACAGATTTCTAAAGTTGTATCCAATATTAAAGTTTCTTACTGCGAAATAATCTGCATCCTGAATATCATCATTCGTGAAAATTCTTTGCTGAACTAAAGCAGCATCTTCAAACTCGTCATTATAATCCTGCTGACTAGAGAACTCCTGCTTGATATACTGAGAAGAAATATTTCTGATTTCTGCTCCCTGTGTACCCTGTAACATAAATGAAACATCGAACTGACCAAGTTTAATCATGTTATTCCAAGAGTAAATATAATCAGGATACGGTGAGCCTAAGATAGTTCTGTCATCTCCGTCAATCAGACCGTCACCATTTAAATCTTTTACATAAATATCCTGTGATTGAGCATTAATCGGATACCATGGGTTTTCAATAAACTCTAACGGAATTTCTTTATCAACCACATAACCATAATAAGAAGCAATTGGATATCCTTCCAAAGCAATCCACTCAGCTGGTCTTTTTGAATCTACTGTGCTAATTGTACCACTTGCACCAGCAAAGTCAACTAATTTATTTCTATTATGTGTAACTAAAGCACTTGTAGTCCATTTATTAGCAGCTGTTCTCCAAGGAACTGCTCTGAATTCTAATTCGTAACCTCTGTTTTCTACTATACCTCTATTTACAAGAGCATTATCAAAACCTGTTACAGATGGAATTGGTAATTCTAATAATAAGTCTTCACTTGTTCTATTATAAACATCTAAAGTAATTCCGAATTTTCCATCCAGAATACTTAAGTCAAGACCCCCGTTTACTTCTCTTAATTTTTCCCATCTTAAATCAGAGTTAGAAATATTAATTGGATTAAAACCCGTTTCACCATTAGCAGCAACAGATTGTAAAAGACCGATATAATCGTATTCACCAATTCCGGCATTACTACCTGTAAGACCGTAGCTTACTCTTAACTTTAAGTTATCAATGAATGTATTATCAACTAAGAAATTTTCCTGAGAAACGGTCCATGCTGCAGATGCCGCAGGGAAGAAACCGAATTTATTATTTGGCCCGAATTTAGAACTTCCGTCCCATCTTGCACTAAGCGATAAGAAATATCTGTTTTTAAATGCGTAATTAACTCTTGAAAGGTAAGATAACAATGATTCTTCAGCAGATTCTCTTTGAGCGCTTGTAACATTTGTTGGAGGGATGGTTTGAATATAATCGAATTCAAAACCTGCAGCCCCGATATCTGCAAAATCTCTTTGCCATTTTTCGAAAGCCATACCAGCAACAAAATCAATTTCGTGATTGGTCATTTCTTTACTGAAGTTGATAGTACTTTCAGAAACCAGATGCGTTTGATCATCATTTGAAATGAAAGATTCTGTTAAGCCATCTCTATGGGCAAGAACACCTTGCCATCTTGTATTTTTTGTAAATCGGATGTCACCCCCGAATGATTGTTTGAAAAATAAATCATCGGTTAAATTTACTGTACCATAAATGTTTGAAAAGATTTTCGTTTGATATTTTCTGCGATCTCTTTCCCATACTTTAGCATAAGGATTAACATTAGACGTACCGCTAATATCTGTTCCGCTGCCTTCACTTGGTGTCATTGCAATTAAATCATAATCATCAAACATTCTTTCTTTTGCATAATCTCCAACAATAGCATCTGCATATCTTTCATCTTCACGATCTCGATTAACAAAATTGATTGAGTTTTCTTCAAGGAAAATTGGCACCCATGCATGGGCACGAACAGCATCATGAACTCCAATTGGGAATCTTCTTTGTTCTGTGTATGAAGGATTTAAAACGATTCCTAATGATACACGATCATTAACCCTTGTATCCAAATTTAATCTAAAGTTTAACTTCTCAAAGTTATCTGTAAGTAAAACACCTTCATCATTCAGATAACTAACAGCAGCTCTGAACTTAGTGTTTTTGCTTCCACCTCTTGCTGCTAATGAATGACTGTGAATCATACCACCATCGAACATAACATCTTCCCAATCTGTTTCAGGAACACCGGCATCCTGCAATGCTTCAACATATTGTAATTTATCCGGTAACTCACCTTCATTGTTTTCTCTTACATATGAAAGCCAATCACTTACAGTAGTTAATACATCCGTTTGAGGTACTGATTTAATACCTACATAGCTATTATAGCTGAATTTAGTTGGTCCTTCTGTTCCTTGTTTTGTAGTAATCATAATGATACCGTTCGCACCACGTGAACCATAAATTGCTGAAGATGCTGCATCTTTCAATACTTCAATTGATTCAACATCATTCATATCTAAACTGGATAAGAAATCTCCATCCGTACCAACAGCAATTCCATCCACAACGATTAATGGATTCGAATCAAAACTAATTGATCCTTGTCCACGAACTCTGATTGAAGGAGCTTCACCTGCTGATGGATTATTGGCTTGAATATTCACACCTGCTACTTGTCCGACAAGTGCATCATCCATCCTGGACATAGGTATTTGATCCAGTCCTTCATTCCTGACTTTGGAGATTGATCCTGAAACATGTGATTTTTTCTGCCGGCCATATCCTACAACAACAATTTCACCAAGTGTTTCTTCATCCGGTGCCATTGCAAAAGAGATTGCTTTATTATCTTCAACTATTACAGTCTGGTTTTTATAACCCAAGTAGCTGATAATAATAACATCTCCTTCCTTGGCTTCTATTTCGTAGGAACCATCAAGATCAGTAACGACACCTACCTCGGTGGTTTGATTGTAAACAGTTGCTCCAATAAGTGGATCACCATTTTCATCCGTCAGTACGCCTGAAACGGATTGTGCATTTAAGAAAGTTACACTAACTGCAAAAATTAATGTAAATAAACTCTTCCATAAAAATCGAAGGGTAAAAAGTTTTTCCATAGCTTATTATTAAATTTTTAAAATTGGTTTAAAGTGTTTGGTATATAAATGTTTACGTTTTATGACTAAATTCTTTTACTTCAGAAAGATGTTCGAGCATTGCATTTTCTGCTGCTTTGGCATCCTGATCGATAATCATCTCTACAATTTTTTTATGCTCGTTTATTGTTAAATTATTACGCCGGTCATCACAAACTTTATATTCGATAAAGCTTTTCACGATATCAGGTGTAATAATCATCATTAATGACTTCAATACGGTATTCTTACTTGCTTCTGCTATTTTTATGTGAAAAAGTAAATCTTCTTCTACTGCTACCTGCTTTTCAATAACTTTTGCTTCGTAAGCAGCTAGAGCATTTGAAATTTGGACAATATCATCCTGAGTACGATTTAAAGCTGCAAGCTTTGCAGATTCTTTTTCTAATAGAACTCTGGTGTCTACAAGTGATTTAAAATCAGCTTTTTCTATTTTAAGTATATCAGATATTAAACCTTCCAAAGCGGTAATACCTATTCCATTTACAATAGTGCCGCTTTGTGGTACTACCTTTAAAATTCCGTAAAACTGAAGCTTGTTTATTGCTTCACGAAGTTGATTTCTGCTCACTCCCAAATGTTCAGCTAGTTTGCGCTCAGGTGGAAGTTTTTCACCTGGTTTAACTGCTCCTGATATGATTAATTCACGAATCTGTTCAATGATTAAATCAACAGGATTTGCCAATTTGATTTTATTGAAATTCTCGAGCATTGTTATGATTTGTTAGGTTTTAAAATTGGTCGTCCAAATTTTGGTCAACCAATTTTTGGTTAACCAAATATATAGAATTGGATATGTTTAACAAAACTTTAATACTCTATTAACAAAACTGAACTGTTAATAACCGCTGTAATAATGAATATGAATCAGTACCTTTGCAGCGTTATAGATCATCTATGTCTTTAGAAAAACAAAAGAAATCG
>JAHDHT010000292.1 GCA_020631175.1 Chitinophagales bacterium | reverse complement strand
AATACAGATCATTAAGGAGTTTTCTTTTAAATCTTTCTCAATTGAAATTGACTTCTGACTTCTGACTTTTAATTGAAACTTCAAACAAAATTGATCTTGCAACTTGTACCTTAAACCTTATTACTTAATCCTTATCGAATCAAAGTAATATTACCCTTCTGCTCCATTATATCATCCTCCCAGTTAACGGCTCTTACATAATAAACAAAAGCACCTAAATCCTGAGGGACACCTTTATAAGTTCCATCCCACTTCCCATCTAAATCAGAAGTTTCAAAAACCAATCTCCCCCAACGATTATAAATTTCAAATCTTAACAAATCACGAATTCCTCTTGTTGTTATACCAATCTGATCATTCTGACCATCAGCGTTTGGCGAAAAAGCATTAGGCACCCAAATGTCAAACTCTTTAGTAACTCGCACTAAAGTTGAATCTACATTAACACAACCATTAGGAGAAATAACGGTAAGATAGTAGGTTGTTGTGTTCAAAGGCTGAGCATCCGGATTTCCAATAGAAACATCACTTAATCCATCCGGCGGTGTCCAATTATAATTATATTCACTATTTCCATCAAGCTGAACGATTTCGCCAATATTTAAATCAAACTCCGGACCGGCTTCAACATCAGGCAATGGTAATACGTCAATAAAAACAGAAGCCTGATCGCTAAAACAAGCATTAGAAACGGTTACCGTATAGGTTGTACTTACATCCGGACTCGCAACCGGATCGGCAATTGAAGGATTATTCAAACCAGCAGAAGGTGACCAGCTATAATTATCTCCTCCTTCCGCTAACAACTGGATCTCACTTCCTTCACAAACCAAAGTATCCGGCGTTACAGTTGCCGAAACAGGTAAAATAACATTTACTAAAACCGAATCTGTCCAGGTACAAAAGTTTGTTAACTCTGTAACGGTCAGGTAGTATGTCGTTGGCACATCAGGATCAACGGTTGGATTTAAAATATTAATATCAGAAATATCCTGATTAGGCGACCACTCCACACTAATATTATTAATGTTGCCAGTCGGATCACTTCCAAAACCATTTAACTGAAAAGAATCACCCAAACAAAGATCCGTATCCTGACCTGCTTCGGCATTTGGAGCCGGTTCAACTGTTACAAAAATTTGATCAGTATCGGTACAGCCATTCGGATCTGTTGTAGTCAAAGTATAGTTCGTAGATGAATTCGGTGAAGCAGTCGGATTCTGTAAAGTAGCATCGTTCAATGTACCGGAAGGGGTCCATTCAAAATCAGCTGGAACATTTGCGTCACCAAAAAGCTGAATCGACTCACCAAAACAAATCTGCTCAGGATCACCTGCATCCGCTTCAATAATTTCATATATCGTAACCGATTGAGTAAAAACACTCACACAGCCTTCATCAGAAGTAACCTCCAAAACAATGTCGTAATCACCCGGACCGGCATAACTATGAGAAGGGTTTGGACCAGTGGCCGTATTCGTATCACCAAAATCCCATTGCCAATCAACAATATTTCCGGCCGACAAAGTAGACAAATCAGAAAAGATAATTGGTTGCGCATCTAAACACAAAGCTGTATTCTCAGCAGCCGGGATTGGTGAAGGATCAATATTCACCGAAAGACTCACATCCTCCCTGCAACCCAAATCTGTATTTAAACTTAATGAGACTGTATAAGTCCCTCCATCCGCATAGGTATGATCAGGGTTTTGATCTGTAGAAAAGGGACTTCCATCCCCAAAATCCCACGTCCACTCCGTAATATTTCCAAAATCTGATGTACTTAGATCAGTAAATTGCACCGGATCAGCCGAACAACCGGCAACAAAAGAAAAATCCGGAATTAATAATGGATAAAGATTTAAAGTGATGTAAGCAGTATCCGTACAAAGCAAACCCGGATTCGCAACAAGCAAAACTTCATAAACTCCGGTATCCGGATATAAATAAGTCGGATTTTCTACAGTCGAGTTATCACTTGTAGTTGTCGGGTCACCGAAATCCCAGTAATAATTATCCGCACCCACACTTTCATTATCAAAAGTAACTTCATATGATCCGCAATCATTTAAAATAAATTCTCCTTCAGGAGTGATTTCATCCGAGTCGACAGCCGCTGTTGTAATTTCACAATCAGAAATATTAAACTGAAAATCACGAATAGAAGTAGAAAGTAAATTTCCATTTCTATACTCATCCACACAAACTCCAACCACAAACTGACCTACCTGATCAGGAAACCCTGTTAGCAAACCCGTTACCGGATCGATAGCCATAGGAGGCGAACCTCCGATCTGATCATTTTCATCAAAAACAAACTGCCAGTTAATCTCACTATAAGGAGGTGATGAAGCAACCTGAGGCTGAGGGTCTACCTGCGATGCTCCTGTATAGGGAGTGCATAAACGATAAACCAAAGAATCACCATCAATATCTGTAGCCGAATGATCAAAGATCAAGGGATAATTCGCACAAATAATAATCGGTGGAAAATTATTGAAGGTTGGTGAGTTATTACAAGCAGCCAGACCCGGATCAGGAATCTGCAGCTCATAAGTAGAACCGGTAGCTCCCGGATCGATTATATTCGTAATCGTCTGATTACGGCAACAACGCTGATAAACAAGTTTATATCCACCCGCAGTTGGAGGGAGATTTACAACAACATCATATCCAGTCGACCGCTCCACACAAACATCCGGCACCGATTCGAGACAAAGTCCGTCAATATTAGGCTCAACCTCCTCAACCTCAGTCAATAAATTCAAGCCCAATTCGAGCACTTCAACTACCTGATTCGCCTGGTTAAAAACGGTAACAAATGCCGGATCATCAAAATCTGCACAATCTACACAAAAGCAATCCCGGTAAATCTGAAGTTCAATTCGATAATTATTATTGCCCAGACATTCATACGAAAGCTCGCCACCAATAAGGTGTGCAGCCTTTATTGGCAAAGCCATGGCAATTAACAGTAAAAGAATATAAAACTTCTTCAAGTTCATTTGTGCAACAAAAACGGTTTTCAGCTAAGAAAATTACAATTTTTAATAAGAATTAGCAGTCTGCAAGAAACTAAACGCTAAATTTTTACAAGGAGTTTACTAAAACTCGTTCAGCAACTGCTCCAATCCTTCAAACAGCTGATCTTTCAGCTTGTTTACATCAACATTCGCTTTATCGGCCATGCGAACAAATTTATCAACCTCCTCCTGCTTCATTTTACCCTTTACCAGCACATAATACAAACCCCCACCGGCATTGGTTAAAACCGTCATTTCCTTGATTTTATTACGTTTATTTTTCCGAACATTAATGTCCAGAATGTTTGAATTCTCTCTGGAAACCGGCTTATATTTCTGATCATTCAACGAAGAAGACATCACCTTATACTGCGCCTGATTCTGCTTAATATTGGTGACATCCGTTTTACCAATCACCCTCGCCTTCTGAAAAGCCTTTAAAACTGTATTCGCATTATCATCTTTAACAATTAATCGGGCAGCAGCCAGTAAAAAACGCGGCATCTTGACCTCTTTAAAACCCTCTTTCTTCTTGTAAACCCGGTACAACTTTTTAGCAGAATAATCCTGCGCCTGAGCCGGCAAATGCATGGCAAAAATCAAAAACAAAGGGATTAAAAAACAAAAATTATTCATTGGTAAAATACTTTATATATATAAAGACGCCATAATGAGTAAAAAGTAAACTGTTTTTGCAGAAAATACTCAATTTTTTGAAGCGATTGTTGCGGGCTCCGAATCCGGCAGCAGGCGCGCTTTCCGCGGCAACGCGGCAGCTGCTCAGGCATTCAGCATAAGCTGCTCTTGTCTTCCCTCCGGTCAGCCTGCGATCAACTTTGCTTCATAGCACTTCACATCAGCCGGGTTTCTGCTGCAATCGCGGCTATTTTGATTGTGCAGGGTTTAGAATTTAGAGCGCTGTGCTTAAAGACGTTTAGATCGCTACGCTTGCAGATTTTTAGATCGCTCCGCTTCTAGACTTACAGACTATTGGCTTTTTAAAGTAGAATTCTGAACATCTGCGAGGCATCACCGATCTAAAAGTCTG
>JAHDHT010000038.1:20507-24659 GCA_020631175.1 Chitinophagales bacterium | reverse complement strand
GTTCCTGCTGCTTCTAATACATCATGTGTATTGATTTGCATGCGATCGAAAATTAAAGAAAGCTCATTCATTAAAGCTATATTTAAATCTCTTTGTGTATTCTCGATAATTTTTGAAGCTTCAGCAACTTTAATTGAAGGTGCCGGATGCACAAATGCAGGTGCTTCGATAATCATGTCATACACTTTTGTGATAACATCTAAAGACTCATCATCGCAGCCCGAAACTACTTTTGTGATTTTTGTAATGGTATGTTCTTTATCTCCCGGATTAATTCTTTCCGGAGAAAAACCCAATTTAAAATCAGCTACACATTTTAATCCCGAAACTTCTTCAAGCACAGGTAAACAATCTTCTTCAGTACAGCCGGGATAAACGGTAGATTCAAAAACAACATAATCTCCTTTATTCATTGCATTGCCTACTAATGTAGATGCGCTTACCAAATACTTTAAATCAGGTACTTTATATTCATCAACAGGGGTTGGCACTGCAACTACATAAAAACTGGCTTCTTTAAGATCGTTTTCATCAGCAGTAAAATAAATATCCTTTCCTTCAAAAGCATCTCCTTCCAGTTCTTTAGACGGATCGATATTATTTCTCATCATTTCAACCCGTTCACTATTTATATCAAACCCAATTACCGAAGCTTTTTCTGCAAAAGCAAGAGCAATAGGTAAACCGACATAACCCAATCCAATTACAGCTATCTTTTTTTCTTTGCTACGTATCTGATCTATCATGAAAGCACTTTAACTTCTTTATTCTCTAATTTATATTCTTGTCCGGATCCACTGCATACAGCAGTATTATCCTGGTCAAATTTTAATCGTTTTCCATAGGCGCTCATCCATCCGGCATGTTTTGCAGGATTACCATGAACTAATTCAAAATCTTTAACATCTCTCGTTACTACTGCACCTGCACCGATAAAAGCATATTGACCTAATGTTACACCACAAACAATGGTAGCATTTGCCCCGATTGAAACTCCTTTTTTGACTAAAGTCATTTTATATTCATCCTTTCTCTCTACTCCCGAACGTGGATTGATAACATTTGTAAAAACAACAGAAGGCCCAATAAAAACCTCATCTTCACATTCTACTCCTTCGTAAATTGAAACATTATTTTGCACTTTCACTCGGTCACCTAAAATGACCTTTGAAGCTACAAAGGTATTTTGACCTAAAATACAATGCTCACCGATTGAACATCCACCCATTAAATGACTAAAGTGCCAAATTTTAGTGCCTTTACCAATTTTAGCTCCTTCATCCACAATTGCGGTATCGTGCACAAACCATTCTCCCAAGATTAATTAAAGAATGATTTTATTGATTCACAAATATAATTTAACTGAGTATCGCTTAATTCTGAATGCATAGGAAGAGATAAGACTTCATGGCAAGACTGTTCAGTTACCGGAAAGTCTCCTTTCTGATAGCCCAGGTGTTTATAAGCTTCTTGCAAATGTAAAGGATAAGGATAGTAAATCATGGATGGAACTCGCTTCTCCTGAAGATGAGCTTTTAAAGCATCTCTTTTACCATCTTTCACCCTTAAGGTATATTGATGATATACATGAGATGAGGAAGGATGATTTACTGGTAATTCAATCGCTTCAATGCCTGCAAGTTCTTTGTTATATACACCTGCAGCATATTGTCGGGACTGATTATATCGGCAAAGTTCTTTAAGTTTAGCGTTCAAGACCACTGCCTGAAAGCTATCCATTCTGGAGTTTATGCCGATCTTACCATACATATACCGTTCAGACTGACCATGATTAGCAATACTGTCAATAGCAGTGGCAAATTCTTCATTCATGGTAAATACCGCTCCGGCATCACCGAATGCTCCAAGATTTTTGGATGGATAAAAACTCGTGCATCCAATATGACCTATGGTACCCGATAAGACCTTCCTTCCATCCGAAAATTGATAAACTGAACCGATCGATTGAGCATTATCTTCAACTACAAACAATTGATGCTTTTCAGCAACTTCCATGATTTGATCCATATTCGAACATTGCCCGAATAAATGTACCGGTAAAATGACTTTCGTTTTTGGACTAATCAAGGATTCCAATTGCTTTGTATCCATATTGAAAGTGCCCGGCTCAATATCAATAAATACTGTCTTAAGCTTCAGTAATTCAATAACTTCAGCCGTGGCCACAAAGGTAAATGGAGTAGTAATAACTTCATCTCCTTCTTTCAAATCTAATGCCATTAAGGCAATCTGCAAAGCATCTGTGCCATTCGCACAAGGAGTTACATGAGCACCATTTAAAAATGCTGATAGGTCTTTTTGAAAGGCTTTTACAGGAGGGCCTTTGATAAAAGCTCCACTGTCGAGAATTTCCTGAATTCCATGATCAATCTCAGCTCTTAAGGCTTTTAACTGCGCCTTTAAGTCGACCATTTGAATGTCTGGTATGAGGGTTGGATTATCCATAAAAATCGGCTGCAAAGATAACATTTATCTTTGCCAAATTTGATTCATCCCATAAATGATTTAAAGTCAATAATATTATGCAAAAAGGCTTTAAATTTTACTTTTCTATGAAAGCATTAATTTCACAGTATGGCAAAGATTCATAATTTCACCACTTCATTTATGGTTCTAACAAGATATACGCTTAGTTTAGTGATCTTCCTGCTGATTTTCGGTATGGATGTATCTGCTCAGAATTCGGTTCAAAGAGGTGTTCAGAACAAGAATTTCAATATTGATACCCTCTCATATCGATCTATTTTAATACCGATTCAATATGGAGCTCACTTACCGGCTGCCGATTTAAAAGATCGCTTTGGCTTTCATATGTCAATCGGCTTAGGTCTTGAATTGAAAACAACTTCTAACTGGATTTTTGGGATTAACAATTACAATTATTTTGGAAACCTGATAAATGAAGAAGATTTGCTTGCGCCACTTCAGAATGAAGACGGTTTTATCACCTCAATAGACGGTGTTCCTGCGGATATCTCGCTATTTATGAGAGGATATACAATTGGAATTCATGCAGGAAAAATAATCCCTATTTTCAAGAAGAATGCTAACAGTGGAATTTTGATAAGCGCCGGTGGAGGATTTTTACAACATAAAATAAGAGTATTAGATCGGGAAGAAAACACCCCACAGCTTGATCCTGAATTTTTAAACGGATACGACAGACTCTCAAACGGTCTTTTTCTCAATCAATTTTTCGGAATACTGTATTTAAGTAATAATCGCCTAGTGAATTTTAAAGCCGGTATTGAATTGATGGAAGGATTTACAGCAAGCAGAAGAGATTATTATTTTCTATCTGATAATCAGCCGGAAGGAAATCGTTTTGACTTCAATTATGGCCTAAGAGTTGGATGGATTATTCCTTTTTACGATCGTTCTAAAGAAGAACGTTACTATATCGATTAAGGTGATCGTATTAGCTGAAATTTTATACCTAATCTGGATTAATATTTTCAGATGTCTTGTTTTTATTCCTGCTCTTTGGAATATAAAATTAAAGAAATGGCTAGATGGGCAAAGAGAAATTAGTAAGACTGTTTCTGAAAAGAATGCACTCGAAAAGAGTATATGGTTTCACTGTGCTTCTGTTGGTGAATATGAACAGGGAGTTCCTGTAGCTGAACAACTACGTTTACTTTACCCTGATCACATATTCGTTTTAAGTTTTTTTTCTCCCTCCGGATATGAAGAGGTAAAATCGAATCTCTTTAATTACACATTTTATCTTCCTTTGGATGGGAAATCAAGAGCAAATCAATTTATTGAATTTATAAATCCTGAATTTGCAGTGTTTATAAAGTATGAATGGTGGTACTTTTATTTTAAAACATTAAATAAAAAAAACATTCCCCTATTTGTTTGTTCCGCAAGATTTCGCTCCGATCAGATTTTCTTTAAATCATTTGGTCTGCTGCATAAAAGAATGCTTCAATATTGTACCGCAATTTTTACTCAAGACGAAATATCAAAAGAATTAATTCAGGCTTATACAACAACAGCAATTTGTATAGGTGACTCCAGATTTGATCGGGTAGAAAGTATTGCGGATAATGAATTTAATGACCCAATAATAAATCAATTTATTGCAAATCATAAGATTTTAATTATTGGCAGTGCTTACAATGAAGA
>JAHDHT010000038.1:18247-20407 GCA_020631175.1 Chitinophagales bacterium | reverse complement strand
CGTAATATTGAAGCTGTTAATGCAGTTAAGCAAGATTTAGCTTACTCATTTAAGGATCAAATAAGTTTTAAAAACGTTATTAATAATTACTTAAAACAAAATTCTGAAGAAACAAAAATGGCAATAGATTCATTTTTCGATGAATTTGGAAAGGTTAGTCATAAAATTGCTAAAGAAATACAAAATAAAGTGAAGCATGGATAAAATATTTGAAGCAATCAAAACAGAAAGACAAAAACAGGATGATAAATTTGGCATCCAAAATCATAATCCGATGGAATGGGTTGCTATTTTATCAGAAGAATTGGGAGAGGTCTCTAAAGAAGCCCTTGAATATTATTTTACAATAAACGGCAAAATGAATACTGGATTGAATTCAAATGAAAAAATTGAATTTCAAAACAACAAATTAAAGCTTTACAGAAAAGAATTAATTCAACTTGCCGCCGTTGCTGTCAACATGATTGAATCGTTGGATAGAAACGAACTCAAAAAAAAATAACTATACTTAGTTAAATTTCTCTTCTAAAACCGTCATGAAACGTTGAGCCTCCTGGCTGTAATCATCCCATTTATAAACGGACTTAATTGACTTGTCAATATATTGCTTTGCATCAGCAAGATTTGATTTTCTATTGATTTCATTCATCGCTTCTTCAAAGCCTAAATAACTACCGCCAAATAATTGTTGAATGAACATAAAGCGATCATTGATATCAATAAGTTCTTTTAAATCTTTCTTCCCTCCTACTTTTATTTTATCAGCTAAAGTAGAATTTTGCTGAGCTTTGAATCGATCATTTAAAGAAGCCGGTTCATCTTCAACATCCTCGTTTAACGTTTCACTTTCTATCGAAACATTTGATTTTTTATTAAAATCGAACGTAATTCCTGAAGCATCTAATTCTTCACTAACCGCTTTACTTTCTTCAATTATAGCCTCTTCTGCTACCGTCTTACTTTCCGCAAGTTCTTCAATCAATTCATTTTCAGGACTTATATGTTCAAGAACCGTTTCTTTGATTTGGTCAGCTATTGGAAGGTCTTCCTTCTCAGGCCTCGAAATTTCTCTACTTTCAATACTGTTAGTAACAACTTTATCGGCAGGAGCTTCCGTAAACTTTTCATTTTCATTTACTTCCTTTGAAAAATCAAAGCCAAACCGCTCTTGTTGATTTTTATTTTTTAAACGATTGATTGTACTCAATATATCTTCCTGAACAGAAGCACTATCATCTTCACTTATCTGATTAACTTGATTCTCAATAGTAGATGCATTCGATAAATCTGCGCTTTCCTGTTGTTCTTCATCTATTGTTGAATCTACTGCATTCGAAACATTATTTTCAAAATCATTTACTTCTTGTGTAATTTCTTCCTGAACAAGATGTTCTGCTATTGGCTCGGTTGATTTCGATGCTTCCTTGATATGTGTTTCAGCTTCACTCATTTCAACATGCGGTGAATCTTCAATTCTAATCCCAGAAGTTTTAATACCGCTGGAAGGAAGTTTTGTGAAGTCAATACTATCATCCTCAGTCGACTTGGTCTCTGTAATCATGTTATGATCAGATACTACATTCGCTTGTGAAACAGCTTTAGCAGGTTCGCTTATCAGGATAAGGTCGTTCAACTTTGCTACGTAATTTTTTAAAAGCTGAAAGTCTAAATCACGTTCTTTTATATTCTCAAAATCAATCTGATCATTTAAAATACTAAGCTTATCCAGTAATACAGAAATCCTTGTCCATTCCTTTCTTTCCATTCCAATAGTTTTATAGCTATCTAAAACTTTAAAATACGAATATTATTACGGGCAATCTAAAATGAATCTTTGATTTAAACATTATTCACACGATTCTATATCTATATGTATTGTTAATCTTTCAAAAATTATATTTTTGAAGCTATGTTTTTAGAACCGGCGATAAATAACAAAATTGGATGGATAGAAGTCATCTGTGGTTCTATGTTCTCCGGTAAAACAGAAGAGCTAATTCGCCGCTTAAAACGAGCCAGATTCGCCAATTTAAAAGTTGAAATCTTCAAACCATCGGTAGACATACGCTATGATGAAAATGATGTAGTCTCGCATGATTCGAATAGAATCTTATCTACACCGGTAAGCGGATCTCAAAACATCTTACTAATGGTCGGAGA
>JAHDHT010000038.1:11872-18147 GCA_020631175.1 Chitinophagales bacterium | reverse complement strand
TCCTGACGAATTCTCGTACATCTTACTCTTCCTAAACCATCGTTCTCTTCCGTCCAAGTACTTGTATTTAAATCTAATACCCAAATACCTAACTCAGTAGCAGCAATAATTTTCGAATCATCAAAAGCATCAAAAACTGCTTCATAAACAGGCATATTTGGTAAGTTAAACTGAACATCCGTCCATGTTACATTACTTGCTGCACTATTTGCATTCGTTGAAATCCAGATATTACCGCTAGATGAACCAAAACGACCTAAAGTAATTACTAATTCATCATCATCATTCGGATTTAAGTTAATACCTGTAATATAACCACTTCCCCATGGTGGGTTAGTTGAAGAAATATTAATGGTACTTGAAGGATTATCTGTATTCAAATCATCTACTCTTACAACACGACCGGTAGTTGAACTTGCAAATGCTGTATTACCGCCATATAATTGACCCTGACCGGAAACTGCTACACCAGTGAACGTACCACCGAACATAGAACCTAATTGGTTACAAATAGCTTCACCTGAACCGGAAACAACATTTTCAGCCATTCTGAAAGTATTAAGACCCGTAAAGAAACGCTCATTAAATTTTAAAGCTGTAACAAAAATGGTAGTTGTAGGCGAAACAGTAGTATCGTTATATTGTACCTCTGTTCCTAATAAATCTAAATTAGTATGCTTTTGAATAATCTCATCCAATGCTATTAATTCACTTTCGTCTTTTGAGAAAGTTGTAATTAATTCAGCACCGGCAGCATATTGATATAAGATAATTGAATCACCAAATTCAACAGGCTGATTCGCTGTAGTATCAATACCTTCAAATAATTCAAATGGATGAATAAATAAAGAGTTGCTCTCAGTGAAATCACCCTGACAACCTAAGAATGGAGCAAAAGAACCACCATTGTTATTTGAACGCTGCATATTAGCAAACTGCGATTCAACAAATAATACATCCGGGTTAAAATTTGAGATATCCGCATAACCACCATCACCACCGAATAATACATCTGCAGCCTGAGCTGAGTTACCGATGTAATCGATATATGGATTAGAGTTATCCTGCGTACCACCTAATACTTTTCCGTCGAAACCTGCACCAACAGCATAAAACTGAGTTACATTAAAGTTTTTGTTTCTCGGTAAGAAGAATGGATTATCATCACCTGCATTTGTAGTTCTGAAAATACCACCATCACATCCAACATACATAATATCAGAATTAGTCGGGTGGAAAGTGATTACGTGATTATCAGCATGTACATAAAATGGATTTAATACAGAGTTACCGAAGTTATTTAACTGTCTCCATCCATCATCACTTGACCAGCTCCATAAAGTAACACCACCTAAGAATATTCTTTCAGGATTTGCAGGATCAACTGTGATACAGTGATCATACCATCCCTGATCTCTGAATGGGTTAAAGAAATATGGATCAAATGAACCAATTCTGTCAAATGTTACACCACCATCTTTCGATTGTAAAACATAATTCATCTGTCCTGCATCATCAGAAACAGAAACATATAAATAGTTAGGATCATTAGGTGAAACCGCTAATTCAGTTCTTGAAGCATTAAAGCCTCCACCTCCGGTGTTACTTTCTAAGTCAGATAAAATTTCCGTGAAACTTACCCCACCATCTGTAGATTTATAAACGTCTACATCAGCCGTGCTGAAAGCACTATAACTTCTTCTTGCAACAGCAGCAAATATTACAGAACCATTGTTATTATACACGATAGAGTGACAAATGTTAATTTGAGATCCTGCACCTGCTGGAATTCCGGTAGGGTCAGACCAAGTTAAACCACCATCGTTACTTACTTTAATACCTGAAGCACCTTCAATACCCGCAACTAATTTATTAGCATCTGTAGGGTGTGTTTGAATTTTATTGATTCTCGACCAAAGTGGACCGTTTAATGGAGAAGACCCCCAGTTAAAAGAATCATAATCTGGAGCAGTCGATTGTAATAAAACTGGCGCTGTATTGATATCTGTAATTTTATAAATACCATAACCCGGAACAAATCCACCTACAGTAGCCGGAACATATCCGTGTGAAGGTTCACCTGTACTTAAATAAATAGCCCCATCTGCTCCCTGTGCCAACTGGCCTGCAGAAATTGACTCTAACTCATTGTTGAATGAATATGGCTGCCAGGTGTCAGAACCTGTATTCGAATACCATAAACCACCGGTAACACCGGCCGCATACATTCTTAACGGATTGTTCGGATCAATTACAATACTTCTTGTTCTACCACCAACATTATTCGGGCCTAATTCTTCCCATGAAATTGCAGCAGCTTTATTAGCATTAGCAGCCTTCATTTCTTTAGCCTGATTAAGTGCTTCGTAATAAGCTTTGTAATCTACTTTACCATCTTCGCCGGCATGCATCTGGTTGAAATGAGATAAGGATTTGTAGATACCCTTTTTCTTATCACCGGGAGCTTCCTGCTGTTCTGCAATGTGCTGATCACCGTTTCCAACGTAATAAATACATCCGTAAGCAACGAAAAGCAGCGCAACAGTACTTAGTAAGAGCTTCTTCATATAAAATTGTGTTTAATTAAGTTTAAAATTTCACTTTGCTAAAAGTAGTCAAATATACCAACTAACAGAAGCATTTCAAAGCTTTTGACACTTTCGTGATAGAGTTTGTTCAGGCCTTTTTTAACAAAATGTTAACCTTGTCTTACACTGAACAATTTTTTGAAGAAAAAGAAAGGATTAATTAAACAAAAAGCACCTAAAAGACATGCTTCTCCGCATGATAAGACGATCGAACCAGGGGACCACTTTCCACATATAACAGCCCTTTCTTCAATCCAACCTCCTTATACTTCTCAAATTGATCCGGATGAATGAATTCAGCAACCTCAATATGCATTTTTGTAGGCTGTAAATATTGGCCAATCGTAAGAATGTCGCAGCCATGTTCCACCAGATGATCCATGATTTCAAAGACTTCATCTTCCGTTTCTCCCAATCCGACCATTATGCCACTTTTAGTACGGTGACCGTCTGCTTTTGTACGCTTAATTTGCTCGAGACTTCGAAGATATTTTCCCTGAGGTCGCACTTTTCGATATAATGAAGAAACCGTTTCCATATTATGAGAAACCACTTCCTGACCACCTTTAATCATGGTTTCCAGGGCTTCCCAATTCGCTTTTACATCCGGAATTAAGGTTTCAATCGTAACCGCAGGTGTGCGCTCTTTGATCGCCATAACCGTTTCATACCAGATCTGAGCACCCCGGTCTTTTAACTCATCGCGATTTACAGAAGTGATAACCGCATGCTTAACCCCCATTAAATCAATCGCCTCAGCAACACGACGCGGCTCATCCGTATCATATTCAGGTGGCCGACCGGTTTGAACCGCACAAAAAGAACAGGAACGCGTGCATACATTCCCTAATATCATAAAGGTAGCAGTTCCGGCACCCCAGCATTCGCCCATGTTCGGACAATTCCCACTCTGACAAATCGTATGCAATTTGTATTCATCCACCAGCGAACGCACCTTCTTATAATTCTCTCCCGTCGGAAGTTTCACCCGCAACCACGGCGGCTTCTTTTTAAAAGGCTCTTTCGCTTTTTTCGATGTTACCGGAAGTTCAATCATCTATGATTTCAATTTACTTAACAAAGTTACGCTTTATCTGATAGAATAGTTCAAATTGAACTGAAGTTAAAGATCGGCTAAAATTTTAAAACAACTTAGTTCCGTAATCCTCCTCAATAATTCGCAATTCCTAATTTAAGCAATTCGTAATTATTATTGAGGGCGTTCCACCGGAGGTGGCGGGCTTTCCGTTTTACGCATGCCAGTATAAAACTTTTCAGATCAGTCGTGGCTTGTCTTCCTCCGTCAGCCTTCCCCACTCCATCTTCAATAGTTTTCTACCGGCAAGGGTATCACTGCAATCCCTAACGCGGCTAAATTGGATTTGTATTTAAATTTAAGTGTAAGTGTAAGTGTAAGTGTAAACTTAAGTTTAAGAAATTTACTGTTTGGAATTCAAAATGCTATTTCTTGTAGCACAGTACTTTGTAGCACGGTAATATCACTTAGTCTTATAAAACACAACATTGCTAAAACGATTTTATTGAAAGAGCAGATTGGGGAAATAAAAAGAAAAATCATACTAATAAAATTAGCCTGCGATCCAAATCTTCAAACTATACTTTGCCACTTGTACCTAACTACTTGTACCTTGTACCTTGCTACTTAAGAAAAACTAATTATAAAACCTTCTACCCAACGAAAGCTTCACATACAAATTCGGGTGAATAAACTGATTCGTCTCCGTTAACATCAATTCCGTTCGTTGCAAATAAGCATTAATCTGAATGCCCGCTTCAATAGCCTGAATGAATTCATCGAAAACCGCATAGTCGACCGTTACACCTGTTTTGAATGTTAATCCGGGTCTTAATTTTATTTTATCTAAACCCAATAATGAACGGCCTCTTCCAATTATCCTTCCGCGATTTAAAAAGATACCCGCTTCTTCAGCGGAATAAGGAATTTCTTCAAGCAATTCATTTTCTTTTACTACAAGTAAGTAATAGGGTTTTAATAAACCCAGACTCACACCGTATGAATAATTCCATGAAAGCTCAACTCCGTTTTTCCTTCCCTTTTCACCAAGCATCATTTTCCTTCCGGTTGTTGCATTAACAGCAAGAAAACTATTGATTTTACCAAAGACATAAGGTCGGGTTATATCACGACTAAAACCCGGTTGCTGTTTCTTTTCTTTCGAATGACGAATATTGATGATTTCAAAACGATAAAACTTCTGTTTGAAAATATCATTCGTCTTATAAAAATCTGCTTCTATGCCCCATCCATTCGAATGTAACTTAACGCCGACTGTTGAAGCGCGACGATAAATAAATCCACCGCTCTCAGAACTCTTCTTCTGGGCAGCTAAATCTGCAGAAATAAAACCAAATAGCAGCAGTGGGATTATATATTTGCGTAAAAACATCATCTTTACAACGGTAAAATTATCTAAAATTATTCAGTATGACTTCAAAAGTGGAATATCTCGGACAATTAAGAACAAAATCTGAACATATTCGTTCAGGAGAATCGATTATAACCGATGCTCCAACCGATAATAATGGTAAAGGAGAAGCTTTTTCACCAACCGATATGGTTGCGAATTCACTGGCGACCTGCATGATAACCATTATGGGAATCAGAGCTGCTAAAAAGGACTTATCTATCGAAGGAAGCACCGCCGAGGTTATTAAAACTATGGCATCTGACCCAAGAAGAATTTCAAAAATCGAAGTCTATTTCGAAATGAAAGGAAATGTAAGCGATGAAGTCGATCGTAAAGTACTCGAAAAAGCAGCCATGACTTGCCCGGTCATCTTCAGCCTCCATCCGGATGTAGAGAAGGAAGTAAGTTTTAATTGGGGGGAGATTTAATGTTGAATGACGGATTACGAATTTGAAATGAGTTATTTTTAGATGCCGCTTACTTAAGGCTTCTTCCCGGCATTAGGATAACAAAGCAACTTATTGTAGATCATTATAAAAGAAGATGAAGTATTATGATAGTTTGTATTATTCATATTGATTCTCTTCTTGGCTCATTTTCAATGATCTCCAAAGTTTAACTTCTAATAACTCTTTGTTGAGAGAATAATACAAACCGTATTCATTTTTGATGATCACCCTTCTAATCTCAGGATTGGATGTTTTACGCCCCATTTCCGGATAAACTCTAACTAAATTTAAAATAGACTCTATTTCTGAGTACAATTTTTTTGAGTAATTATAATTACCGGTTCTTTCATTCCAATACTGCAGAGTTTCAATTAATTGTTCAGATGCTAATAATGACCATCTTATTTCTTTAACCATTTCTCAATCTTATTATTCAACTGATCTTGATTAAGAAATTTTCCTGTTTCAAGTTGCTTAGTACTTTTTGAAATACTAATTATGTCTCGATTAGTTAATTGAACAGGAGCTTTATTTGCATCTTCCAAATAATTTAGAAGCGCTTCAAGATGAGTCTCATTGTCTATTGAGTTTATTTTCTCAATTAATTTTGCTTTAATAGTCATTATTCAAAGGTCTTTTATAAATATAAATTAAGAACAGGTATTTACCAATTTTAATTCAAAATTAGCTGTTAGGAGCTTGGACTGGTCAGGATTTTAGCCTATTTAATGCTTTGAAAACCTATTAGCAAAATTATAAACCTACTAAAGGAGGGGCAATTTGTCCGT
>JAHDHT010000038.1:6995-11772 GCA_020631175.1 Chitinophagales bacterium | reverse complement strand
TTGAAAACCTATTAGCAAAATTATAAACCTACTAAAGGAGGGGCAATTTGTCCGTGAGCTATAGCGAACGGTTACAAATTTGGGGTGGTTGAAATTCTAAGCTTACACTTAAACTTAAGTTTAAACTTAAAACCCCCTATCACCCAATCAAAGACTCCAGCTTCACCGCATCAATACTATGATGCGACTCGTCATAAACGGCCTTCCCATCTTTGATTAAAATAACTTGTGGAGACTGATGCCACACGCCCGTGACCTCAGCTATGTAATTAGAAACTTCCCGATAGCTCAATAAATCAAGATAATAGATGGCCAAATTAGATTCGGGAATTTTATAAGCAGATTCAAAACGTGTTTTCGCTCCTACCGAAATGCCACATCTTGTGCTGTGTTTAAAAATTAAACAAGGTAATTCATGCGATCGCTGTAATACAGCATCGACATCTTCTTTACTTTTAAGAAGATTCCAGTTTGTATTCATTGTATATTCTTATTAACAGTCTTCCTGTGTAGCTAAATCAGCTTCTTGCTGAACAGGCTGTTCAATTTGTGTGATCTGATTCGGACACCCGTATCTGTGACAAGATGTAAGGGTTACAGAAAGAAATGCTACTACCGCTAATACCACTCCGAAATTTGATAAACGCTTCATAAAATCGCTGTTTTTCACTGTTTACGTTAAAGATATAAAATTGTTGGTAAAGCTAAATCCAATAATCGTGCTAATTTGTTTAGTTTGACCTCTTTAACATAAGCAAAAGTCATTTTATTGTAATGGAGGTACATTTTATAGCCATCGGAGGCTCTGTTATGTCACAATTAGCCATTGAACTACATCAAAAGGGAGCCAAAGTGACAGGTTCTGATGATATTATTTTCGATCCTTCCAAATCAAAATTACAAGCCAAAGGATTGTTACCCGAAGCTTTTGGATGGAAAGAAGATAACATTCATAGCGAACTTGACTTTGTTATTTTAGGAATGCATGCTAAACCGGATAATCCGGAATTGAAAAGAGCAGAAGATCTGGGATTGAAAATATTAAGCTACCCGGAATTCATATACGAACAGAGTAAGACAAAAAAACGAGTAGTAATAGCAGGTTCTCATGGCAAAACAACCATCACAGCGATGTTAATGCATGTGATGAAAGCTCACAACATGGTGTTTGATTATCTGGTTGGCGCTTCTTTGGATGGATTTAATAATCAGGTACAATTAACAGATGCCGATACCATTATTATTGAAGGTGATGAATATCTTTCCTCCCCTATCCATCGATCTCCCAAAATTCATTATTACCGTCCTGACATTACCTCAATTTCCGGTATCGCCTGGGACCATATAAATGTTTTTCCTACAGAAGAAAATTACAATGAGCAATTCAAAATTTATATAGATCAAATTGATTCGGATGGATGTATCATTTATAATGAAAGCGATCCGGTTTTAAATAAATACATCAAAAAAGCAAAAGCTAAAACAATTCCATATGCTAAGGCTGACTATAAAATTTCAAACGGAAAATTCATTGTCTCCTATGATGACCGTTCATACGAAATGAAAATTGCAGGAAGTCATAACATGGAAAATTTAATGGCTGCTTTTCATCTCGCAAAAGCATTGGGTATAGAAGCACATGCTTTTTTCGAATCAGTTAAAAGTTTTACTGGAGCAAGCAGAAGATTACAGCTTTATAAAAAAACAGAAAATGCAAGCATTTACTACGATTTTGCTCATGCTCCATCAAAAGTAAAAGCTTCAACAGCAGCTGTAAAGGAGCTTTGGCAAGAAAGAAAATTAATTGGCGTTTTTGAATTACATACTTATTCAAGTCTTACTCCTGAGTTCTTGAAAGAATATAAAAATACTTGTTCAACAGTAGATGAATTATTTATTTATTTTGATGCAGAAACTTTAGCCATCAAAAACCGGGCACCATTAAATGAAGCAACGTTAAAAGAAGTTTTTGCACACCCTAACATGACCGTTATTAGCGATAAAAAAATCTTTAGAACCATCTTCGAAAAAATGAATCTTCAACATGAAAATCTTCTTATCATGACAAGCGGACATTTAGCCGGATTGAAGATGGAAGAAATTTGTGAAATGGTTTTATAGTTTTCCCGACCGAAGCGGAGGGAACTTTCGGTTAAAAAAGAATTACATTTTAAAATTGGAAGAATATTCTTTTGGAACCGGAAGATTTCTCGACTACGCTCGAAATAACTTTTCGAATCGAAAGATTTGCTTCGTCAAGCTTCAGCACAAGCCTCGACTGCGCATGATATATTCTATGCGAAGACTGTAGTGAAAAATAGACCGAACTTTTCCCGACCGAAGCGGAGGGAACTTTCGGTTAATAAAGCAAAAGATTCCTTCTTTCAAAACCAAAGGATTTCTCGACTACGCTCGAAATAACTTTTCGAATCGAAAGATTTGCTTCGTCAAGCTTCAGCACAAGCCTCGACTGCGTTCGATATAATATAAGAGCACAAAATACTGTGCTACAAAATACCGTGCTACCCGATACCAAACACCAGATCAAGCCCCCAACTTCCTGTAAAAATCCTTCGGCGTTCCCCAACTGATTTGCAAAACCCCGATTACCGCTTCATTAAAAATATTCATGCTCATTTTCGACTGCCCCAATACACGATCAACAAATGTGATCGGTACTTCTGCAATATCAAAGCCTAAATTCCATGCAGCATATTTCATTTCGATCTGAAAAGCGTATCCAATAAACTTAATTCGATCAAGATCTATCGTATCTAAAACATTTCGTTTATAACACACAAAACCGGCAGTTGGATCTTTTACTTTCATTCTCGTAATCATCTGCACATAGAATGAAGCCCCTCTGGATAGAAAAATTCGTTTAAAAGGCCAGTTCTTTACTGCACCTCCTTTGGTATATCTCGAACCCACTGCTACATCAGCATGATTATGATGACAAGCTGAATATAGACGTATCAGATCTTCAGGGTTGTGAGAAAAATCAGCATCCATTTCAATGATGTATTCATAATCCCGCTCCAATGCCCATTTAAATCCGTGAATGTAGGCCGTTCCCAGACCTAACTTACCGGCTCGTTCTTCGATGTGTAATGCACCGGGATAGGTTATCATTTTATCCTTTACGATATCCGCAGTTCCATCCGGCGAGCCGTCATCAATTACGAGAATATCAAAAGGCTTGGTATATGAAAAGACGGTGTCTATCATTTTACCAATGTTCTCCTTCTCGTTATAAGTTGGAATTATGACTAAAGTATCGGATAATGCCAATGCTAATTGATTCGATTAAAGTGTAAATTAACGAAATAAGACGGTGGTTTAATATAAATATCAGTTAAAGAAGCGTCATTATTTTCCTTTCATCTCCAACTTGATCTTTTTTAACTTATTCTTGGTGTCTAAAGGGAAGTCCGCTTTTTGAATCCAATCGTAATATTGAGGTTCAATTTCGAGTACATCAAATACTCTTCTTCCTTTGTGTTTGCCAAAGTTGAAAAAGTATTCGCCGTCCTGCACATACATTCTTCTTGCGAAATCAACGAAATCTCCATCCTTACTAAATTCAGCAAGATAATCTGCATCATTCTCTAAATCTTCATAGTGATTTACCTGCGCATCTAAAATATCAAAAGTTGCTGCTACATCAGCTTCGGCACTATGTGCATTTTCCAAATCTTTATCGCAGTAATAACGCAAAGCTGCTTCAAGATTTCTGGGTTCTTTTTTCATGTAGATACGCATCACATCGATACATCTGCGCTGATCAATATTCAAATCCATATCCATCCGTAAAAAAGCTTCCACCAAAACAGGTATATCAAAACGATTCGAATTATATCCTGCCAGATCCGCATCACCTATAAAATCAAAAATCTCCTGAGCAAGATCTTCAAAACTTGGTTTATCTTTTACATCATCATTAAAAAAACCGTGAATCTTTGATGACTCTAAAGGAATCCAGATTCCCGGATTCACGACCCAGGTCTTAGACTCCCGACTTCCATCAGGACGGATTTTCAACATGCTTAATTCAATAATGCGATCTTTCGCTATATCAAGTCCTGTTGATTCTATATCAAATACAATTAAATCTTTGCTGAGTTTTAAATTCATGACCGGCTTATGAGCTTCAAAATTACGATATTTTTAAGCAAGAGATATTAACAAAAAGCAAATAAATAATTTTCATCAAAAGAAATAGGAGCAACACTTTTAGCCTTGATTAATCACTTCTCAAAATTTTAAGGATTAATAAGGCAGCTCCGGCAGTTAGAATAGCGAAGAATTTTTCGAAAAGACTGTATGCCATTAAATTTCCAACAGTATTTAAAACAAACAAACCAACGAAAATCCATAAAGAAATTGTAATCACTGTCGAAGGAAGAATGCTCTTAATATATTTCCCCTTCATCAATAAAATGAAAACGATATACAGATTAATCAGAATTGAAATACTTTCAAACACATACATTTCTGAATCACTGTTTAATCGCCCTCCCCATACCAAATCATAGGGAACAAATTGTAAAACAACAGCTAAATGTAAAAGTAGCACTCCAAAAAAGAGTCCCAACAGTATTTTAATGGCTGTTTGTGAATTCATTTAGATTGAAATAAAACCGATTATTTAAAAGTAATCGTTTTAACTAACTCTTGTTACCTAAAACTCTGCACACAAATCGCTTAAAATATTCGCCTATAGGCTCATCAAGTTGAGGAGGTTCTAACATTTCACTTACATTAAGCGCACCGTCGG
>JAHDHT010000038.1:0-6895 GCA_020631175.1 Chitinophagales bacterium | reverse complement strand
GGCTCATCAAGTTGAGGAGGTTCTAACATTTCACTTACATTAAGCGCACCGTCGGCAAAGCTGAGCATAAAATAAAAGGGGTACTTTTCCCGGTTAATATTGGTGAAATCAATGGGTCCGAATCGTAAATCATAATAGGCAACATAGCCTTCCCTCTGCGTCAGCAAATAATAATCGTCACTAAACCAGGTCAGAATACCGAAGTCTCTTTGACCATTAAATTGTGCCCTAAGTGCCGGATCCTTTTTCAATTCAAAAAGCTCTACATCACAATCCTGATCAAAAATAGAGTACATTCCGGTAACATAACCTTCATCTGTTTCAGCAGTAACCGACCATAAAAATGCATTTAAAGGCGTGGGCGAACTTGTAAAACGTTCATATTGATAAGCACGATCGCTAAGTACATTTTCAAAAACATGATTTGTATAAACCTTCGCACCTAAGGTGAAGAGCATATAAGCAGAACTGATTCCGATACCCAATCCGTTCAACCATCGTCTTTTCGAACTGCTCTTAGGAAATCGCATTGCTGCAATTAGTAAAATTAAAAATGGAACCGTGTAGAAAGGGTCGGCAACAAAAATATTATTGATGCCTACTCTGAAATCGCTAAAAGGCAAAAACAATTGAGTACCGTAAGTTGTAAAACTATCTAACAATGAATGGGTAAACAAGGCAAGAAAAGTGAATAAATAATATTTGGAAAAACTAATTTCCGGGCCTTGAACTAAGTCCACGACCTTTTTCAAAAGCCAGGCGCTAAGTAAACCAAATAAAACGGCAAACATGATTGAATGGGAATAGCCTCTGTGAATAACTAACCCCATTACATCACTATAAAATGGTGTCAATAAAACATCCAGATCGGGAATGGTACCAAAGATTCCTCCAATCAGTACTGCTTTGTTTCCTAACTTTCTTCCCAGAACTGCTTCACCTACAGCTGCTCCTAATGTAAATTGCGTTATTGAATCCATATATTTGCGACTAACACAAAAACCCTTTTACAAGCATTAATGTTCAATAAAACCAAAGGAATAATTTCGGCTGGTAATCAATTTACTGCTCAGGCCGGATTAGATGTACTGAATGCAGGCGGAAATGTTTTCGATGCTGCACTGGCTGCCTGCCTTATGAGCTTTGTTTCTGAAGGCACCTTAACGGCTGCTGGAGGAAGTGGATTTTTACTGGCACAAACTTCCAACGGAAAATCATGTTTATACGACTTCTTTTCATCGACTCCCCTAAAAAAACGGGCAAGCGATGAATTGGACTTCCGGCCGGTTAAGTTTGATTTTGCCAGTGCCCAACAAGTTTATCATATCGGTTTAGGTTCTATGACTGTCGGAGGAAATCTTGCCGGCATTCAATCTGTTCATGAAGATCTGGGTAGAATTCCTTTTGAAGAATTATTTAAACCGGCAATTCAATATGCCCGCTCCGGAATTTTTGTAGATGATTATATGGCATTTCTCTTCGGTATTGTAAAAGATATCTGGAAGGAAGCAGATGATCGATTTAATTATATGTTGAAGGATGGAAAAATAATCGAATCGGGCTCAACTTTTACCAATAATATTGTAGCTGACACATTTGAATATTTAAGCAAAAATGGAATCCGTGAATTTTATGAAGGAGAAATGGCTGCTAAAGTTGCTGAGGATTGTTTGTTTAAAGGCGGGCATTTACAAAGAAGCGATTTTGAAGAGTATGAAGTAATCAAAAGAGATCCTTTACAATTTTCATTTTCAGGTAAAAATATTTTAACAAACGGTGCTCCTTCAGTAGGTGGTTCATTTGTTTGCTTAGGATTAAATCTATTGGAAGAAAATCATTCTTCAGATTGGATAGCAGCTATGATTGAAACCCAGCGAAAAATTAATAAGGCAAGACTTACTGGTATCGATAAATTTATTATTGCCAATAAATTGAATGAGCAAACGATACAAAACTTTTTCGGAAGCACTACCCATATCAGTGTTATGGATTCGGAAGGAAATGCAGCTTCCGTTACAACAACCAACGGTGAAGGTGCCGGATATATCATTCCTGATACGGGCATCATGTTAAATAATATGCTCGGAGAAGAAGATTTAATGCCAGATGGGTTTCATAACTGGAAGGAAAATATAAGAATTTCATCAATGATGGCACCTTCAATGATTACAGGAAAAGAAGGAGTTGAATGTGTTTTAGGCACCGGAGGTTCAAATAGAATTCGAACTGCTCTGATGCAGGTCATTTTTCAACATTTAAATCAAGGTAAAAACATCGATACAGCAGTGGAGTATCCTCGTATTCATATACAAGATGATGTAATTGAAGTAGAACCGGGTTACAATGAAGATCAATTAAAGAAAATAATTCCTATCGAAAATGAAAGTGTTAATATATGGGATAAAAAGGCCATGTATTTCGGTGGAGTACATAGTGTTTCAATTAATAAAGATCATTTAAACGGTGTGGGTGATAGTCGAAGATCAGGTGTTGTACTTAAAAATTTTTAAATGAACTTAGATTGGAAAAATAAGTTCATATCCTTCCTGAAGGAAAATCTCAAAAATGATCTGGGTGAGATTGAAAATAATTTAACCGCATTAAAAGAAAGTCGAAATAAAGAAACTAAAAGTGTAGTAGGTGATAAATATGAAACAAGCCGTCAAATGCTACAACAAGAGATAGATAAGAAAGAAAAAGTTCTATCGAATAAATACAAAATGTATAACTCCCTTTTACAAATTAAAGAAGACACTGTTCTAGATGTTGTTCAGTTTGGTGCTTTAATTCAAAGTAACGGTTTGCTTTATTTTTTAGGAATTCCATTAGGGCAAATAGAGTTTAATGAACAAAAAATCTGGTGCATATCTTCAGTATCCCCATTGGGAAAAGTTCTAAGCGGATTGCAAAAAGGTGAATCAGCTGAATTCAGAAATCAGACCTTTACAATTGAATCTGTTTTATGATGCCTGATAAAACAATTAATTTATCTAAATTAACATGCATAACTGATGGGTCAATTAGCTAAATATCTTGCCGTTTTAGTAGCCTTTGCCAATTATTCTTATATGATCTGGGAAGGCGTCTATGCATTTTTGTACGGCGGATTTATGCGCCCTGAAAGTGGAGTTTTAACCGGTAAACTTGGTCCATGGAGTAGCTTGTTTGAATCTGCAGGTATAAATCCTGAATCAATTTTATCGCGCTGTATTTTTATTTTATGGGGCTTAGTTGGTTACTTTCTCGCCTATCGTTTTGCCTTCGAGAAAAAGCATTCTTTTATCATTTTGGTTTTATACAGCTTCTTATCTATGTGGTACATGGCCATTGGAACAGCCGCAAGTATTTTATGTCTGATCTTTTTAACGGCTTACATCATAGCAATAAAAATGGCTGTTGATGATCAGTCCGAAAATTTAAACTTGCAATAAATAAAAATGGGATTTAAATCATTTATTGCGAAACCTTTTGCCGGATGGATAAACAGAACAATACAAAAGGATATTGCAAATCCACATGAAGCACAACATAAGATTTTTGAAAACTTAATCCGCAATGCTTGCTCAACCAGTTTTGGTAAAGATCATAATTTCGCTTCGGTTAAAAATTATGAAGACTTTAAAAAGGCGGTTCCTGTTCGTGATTATGAAGCATTAAGTTCTTATGTGGAGCAAATTATCAACGGTGCCTCTGATGTTTTGTGGCCGGGCAAACCTATTTATTTTGCGAAGACTTCTGGCACAACTTCCGGTTCTAAATTTATTCCAATTACAAAAGCATCCATCCCTAATCATATCAATACAGCACGAAATGCTTTGTTACAATATATCCATCAAAAAGGTAATGCCGATTTTACCGATGGTAAAATGATTTTTTTATCGGGTAGTCCAATACTCGATAAAACAGGAGGTATACTAACGGGGCGCCTGTCGGGTATTGTCAATCATCATGTACCCGGCTATCTTAGGTCGAATCAAATGCCATCATGGGATACGAATTGCCTTGAAGACTGGGAAGAAAAGTTGGATCAAATTGTGGAAGAAACCATTGACCAGGATATGCGCTTAATTAGTGGAATTCCTCCATGGGTGCAAATGTATCTGGATAGAATTGTTGAACGCAGTGGTTCATCAGTGAAAGAAGTCTTTCCTAATTTACAATTGTTTGTGCATGGCGGAGTAAATTATCAACCCTACAAAGAAAAAATGGAAGCTTCATTTGGTTTTGCCATTGACACCATTGAAACCTTTCCTGCCTCGGAAGGATTTTTCGCTTATCAGGATAATTATCAATCGGAAGGATTATTATTAAATGTTAACAGCGGAATATTTTTTGAATTTATTCCTTTGGAAGAATATTTTAATGAAAATCCAACTCGATTGCGACTGGAAGAAATTGAACTCCATAAAAACTATGCTTTAGTGATCAGTTCGAATGCAGGTTTGTGGGCATATAGTATTGGCGATACCGTAAAATTTGTTAGCCGTGAGCCTTACCGTTTGATCGTAAGTGGCAGAGTAAAACATTTTATCAGTGCATTTGGCGAACATGTTATTGCAGAAGAAGTGGAACAATCTATGAGAAAAGCAGTAGCCGAATTTGGAGGATTAATTACAGAGTTTACTGTCGCGCCGATGATGGCCAAAGGTGAAGCACTACCCTATCATGAATGGCTGATTGAATTTGAACAAGAGCCTGAAGATTTAGCCGGCTTTGCTTCACTACTTGATAAAGAAATGTGCAGACAGAACAGCTATTATAGGGATTTAATTGAAGGGCAAATTCTACAAGCCTTAAAGATAAATGCACTTTCTTCGGGAAGTTTTATCCGCTATATGAAATCTATTGGTAAATTAGGCGGACAAAATAAAGTACCCAGATTATCTAACGACCGAAAAATTGCCCAGCAACTCCTTTCATGAAACGATTTATTCCTGAATTTTTTAACGGTATTGGCTATTTCTTTAAAGCCTTTCCTTTCATTTTTCGACATCGACTATTTAAATGGATTTTACTTCCGGGCATTTTGAATATCTTTTTGTTTGTTGTAATCGTGAGCAGTGCATGGTTTTCAGCAGATCGATTTACCGATTGGGCAGTATTGCGATTAGATTGGAATGCAGATAATGGATGGATACGATTTGTTAATAATCTGGTTGACGTATTATTGACCGGAATCGCTGTGGTGATCTATGTATTATTATATAAGCATATTGTCTTAAACACTTTAGGCCCTTTAATGGGTGGATTGGTGGAACGTATTGAAAAGATTAAAGGCTTTGAATTAAATAATCAAGAGGAAGGAAATTTTATTCATGATTTTTTAAGAGGAATTCGACTCTCTTTGCGAAACATAGTGCGTGAATTAGGTTTAACGGGTTTGCTGCTCTTGTTTGGATTAGTTCCTGTTGTGGGTATTGCAAGTCCGGTTTTTATTTTTCTGGTGCAGGCATACTTTGTTGGCTTTGGTATGATGGATTATACCCTTGAACGAAGACAGGTAGATGCTCCAACCAGTATCAGCACCGTTCGAAGACATCGTGGCTTTGCTGTTGGTAATGGGGCGGGTTTTTTATTAATGATGTTTATTCCTGTGGTTGGATGGCTATTTGCTCCGGCAATGACATTAACGGCTGCTACCCTTGGGGTATTGGAAAATAAATATTTACCGGAGTCGGTGAAACTTGAATTAGAAGGTGATGGTTCAGCAATCGCCAAACAAATCGATACATCTTCTGTTAAAAATGAAACGAAATCTTGATTAAGAAAATAAGCATATTAGGTTCGACAGGTTCTATTGGAACGCAGGCATTAGAAGTGATCGATCATCATCCCGGAAAATTTGAATTGATCAGTTTAACTGCCGGAAATAATGTTGAATTGCTGGCATTACAGGCTTTAAAATATAAGCCAAAGAATGTTTGTATAGCCAATGAAGATAAATTGGAAGCCTTAAAATCTGCACTTAGAGGAAAAGGAATTAATATTTTTGCAGGTGAAGAAGCGCTTCGTGATTTGGCTGCTGATGACGCTTCAGAAATGGTCTTAACGGCTTTGGTTGGATATGCTGGATTAATTCCGACCATGTTAGCTATTAAAAATGGAAAAGACATTGCTTTGGCAAACAAAGAAACGTTGGTGGTAGCGGGTGCTTTAGTGATGAAAGCTGTTCGGGATCATAAGGTTCAAATGTTGCCGGTCGACTCTGAGCATTCTGCATTATTTCAATGCCTGAACGGTGAAGCTCCATCATCTGTAGAAAAATTAATTTTAACCGCTTCAGGTGGACCCTTCCGAGGAAAAGACCGAACTTTTCTTTCGGGTGTCGGACCGGGCGATGCTTTAAAACATCCGAACTGGGAAATGGGTGCAAAGATTACGATTGACTCAGCGAGTTTGATGAATAAAGGTTTGGAGGTTATTGAAGCAAGGTGGTTGTTTGATATCGAAGCTGCTGATATTGATGTAGTCGTTCATCCACAAAGTATTATTCATTCGATGGTGCAATTTAAGGATGGAAGTATCATAGCACAAATGGGTTTACCGGATATGAAGCTACCGATCCAATATGCCATGCACTACCCTGACCGTCTGCCAAATCAATTTAAGCGATTTTCCTTCACCGATTACCCAAATCTGACTTTCGAACAACCGGATAAAGAAACGTTTAGATGTCTGGCCTTAGCTTTTGAAGCTTTAGAGCGCGGCGGAAATGCTTGTTGTATTGTGAATGCTGCTAATGAAATTGCAGTGGATGCTTTTCTAAAAGAAAAGATCAGCTTTTTACAAATTCCGGAAATGATTGAGTCAGCATTGGAAGGATGTTATTTCAGTACTTCTCCAAGCCTTGAGGATTTAATAGCGAGCAATGCGGAGGTAAGGGCTTTTTGTGAAG
>JAHDHT010000037.1:22695-24900 GCA_020631175.1 Chitinophagales bacterium | reverse complement strand
GAATAACTATGCATTCGATCTTCACGGTTTAATCGCTCAATATTTTTTAATGTCCATTTATAAACCGTTTTATTTCCTTTCTTCTCTTCAGAAAAACTTACTTTATCCGATAGGCGCCCCGTCATGTAATATCCAATCTCAACATTTTCAGGTGCATTAATCGTAAAACTAGCGTTCTCAATGAAAGCCCGATCTTCAAAATAAAATCCATCCAGCATTCTCGGATCACTAATTACTTTATCATACTGCATATTCGTAATCGCTCCCGCCTGAACATTTGGAAAGATAAATGTTTTGTAACGCTGGTCATCGTAGAAAATACCACCACTCATCACATCCATATCTTCAATTTCTTCGACTTTAATGCGTTTGAATTTCTTTTTAACAGGCACTTCTGTTAAGGCTTCAATATTTTCAATTTCAACGAAACTGTTATAATAGATTCGTTCTTCGGTATTCCAGAATTCGTCAAGATTATTATACTTTACCCGTTCTTTAACCTTAGTACGAATTTGAACATCTTCTCCGTCAACATCAATATCTACTATTTCTGATTTATCGATAATCAGAATATTATGATCCACATCTTTTAAAGCGGTATCCTGAGCAGAAATCGAAAAGTTAACCGAGCACAAAAGAAGGAAAGTCAGAATGGTTTTGGACATAAACAAACATACTTAATTTAGTGAAAAGTACAGCATTCAGCTATACTATAAACGCAAACGCTCTATCATTTTAAATGTTTTGTGTTTAAAAAAGATTCACATTTGAGTGTAAGACTTATCAAGAATGCATAAACAAAGCGAAAATTGACTGTATTACATCATATTGGCGTAGTTTTGCAGTTGTTATAAAGGAGTACAATTACAATCAGATGAGAACGGAAGAACAGAAACATATTGATCATCGCTGGCAAGACATTTTGTACGAGTTAAAAGGCAGATTTGGCCGCAAGCCCGACCTGCAGTCAATGCTGTTTTTGATCGGAGTTCAGGAGTTGGGGCAGATAGACAGGGCTTTTAGCAAAGAAGAAAAGCAAGATTTGATGCATATTGCTCTGTGTACCCTACTGGCTAAAAGGGATTTTTACCGTTTTGACGGTAAAGATGAAGAAGGATGGCCTCATTTTACTCAGATAAAAGATCATCCTTCCTATGAATTGAAAGAGCAGGAATATCTCTTGAAAGAATTGATTGTTGAATATTTTGAAGAACATTCTACCCATTAAATACAGATCATTTTCAAATTTATGATGTTTAAACAGCTGTACATTTATCTTCTATGCTTTTCGGTTTGCATTCTATCCGGATGTAAAGAAAAACCTGTTGATGATGGTGATTTAATTGATGGCGATATCATTTTTGAAGTAAATCCATCCGGAAACGTACCCTTAAGTGCCAGGCTTGTGTTTGCAACAAGTGAACCGGCGACTATCGAATATACATTGGCAAATACCGGTGAAAAACTTTTTGTGAGCCCTTTAGCTCAAACGGAACATGATATAGCTTTATTAGGGTTTTTACCGGAAACTTTAAATAATATTCAAATTCAAATAATAGCTGAAAACCATATTCAAACGGAAGCTTTTGAGGTTCAGACAGCATCATTACCGATTGAATTACCTGCAGTTTCTGTTAACACAGCCCAAACAGGATTTATGGAGTCCGGATGGACGCAAAGCACATTTTCATATGCAAAGGATGGAAGTTACTGGTCTATTCCGTTTATGTTTGATTCGGATGGAAGGATAAGATGGTATATGATTCCAGACGGTGTTTCAGGATGGATATCACCCTTTGAACGTTTGCAAAACGGTAACTGGATTTTCAATAGCCATTACAAACTCTATGAATATGATAATCTTGGAAATAAGGTTCAGGAATGGGATATGAATCCTGATTATTTGCATCATGATGTAAAACAAATGCCGAATGGAGAATTGTTGATTCCAACCGGTGAACGGATTATTCAATTTAATATGCAATCGGGAGGAATCGTAAAAACCTGGGATTTTGAGACAATTCTTGATCCTTCCAGAACGGCATTAACAAACGATATACAAGATTGGTTACACATTAATGCTGTGTGGCCGGTGGAGGATGGAATAATTATTTCAGGACGCAATCAGGGATTAGTTAAAGTTGATTTGGAAGGAAATTTAAAATGGATTTTGGCACCACATCAAAGCTGGGGTACAAACAGTCT
>JAHDHT010000037.1:12074-22595 GCA_020631175.1 Chitinophagales bacterium | reverse complement strand
ACCATTACTGAAATTGATTATACAAGTCAGAATGTAATTTTTGACGCTGATATATTTTTTACAAATGCTCATGGAACAGGTATTTTTAATTGGGGGGAATTTGACATTTCATACCGGGCAGAAAGAGTTTCTCTTTATCCATGATGCGCAATAATATTTATTTACTTCTTCTTTTATTTATTTTTTCATGTAAAGAAAAAGAAAACCCTGATCTCATCAATGAAAATTTAATTACTTCATTTGATTTGTTTGAAAGTTCTGAAGCTGAACAATTATATTCCTTTGAAATGACTTGTTCGGAAGCAGGCCAGTTAACAGTTCATAATTTTACGAGCGATGAAATCGTTTTTCAGGAAAACGGAAACTCGTTTAATGGAAATTTGAATTTTCCTGTTTATGGTATCGACAATCAATTTAATTTTGAATTTATTTCATCGATAAATGAAAGTGCACAACAAATTGATACTACGCTTACGATTAAAGCTGCTCCCTCCTATTTACCACAGATTAATATCATAACTCCTTCCACCCAGAATCAAAAAATTGCGGTAAGCTTTAATAAAGCCTTTAATGAAAATTATAACGGTAGGCCTTTCGTGTTTGATCAAAGCGGGAATATCCGGTTTCATATTGATAAAACTTTTTTGGATGGAAGCACTACAAAACCGTTTGAAATTATCCCTGCTAATGAAGGAAAAAATAATTTCATCACTGTAAAATTTAATGCTGTTTATATCATCAGTAAAGATTATGCAGTTGAAAAAGTTATTGAAACGGCTCCATTTACACTTCATCACGATGCAATTATCCTTCCGGATGGAACACTTTTATTAGCAGCTCAGGACCCTTCTTTAGATACGGATCAGGATCAAATTATACAAGTAGATACAACAAGTGGTTCTATTGTTAAACATTGGGATTTAAGGACAGTGATTGAGCCGGGAAGAACCGTTATTTCAGGAAGTCCGAATGACTGGTTACACGTGAACAGTATCTGGTATGATGAGTCTAGCCATTCGATAACTGTTTCAGGCAGGCATCAGGGCGTATTCAATATTGACTTTGAGGATGGAGCATTAAACTGGATTATCGCTAGCCATGCAGGATGGGATGCAGCATATGAAGATTATCTTTTAACAGCTATTGATGAAGAAGGAAATGCTTATGAAAATAATGTTCAGAATGGTCAAATATCTGCAGAATCATTTGACTGGCCATGGACTCAACATGCTGCTATGTTAAATGAAGCCGGCAATGTACTTGTTTTTGATAATGGCTTTTATAGAAACTATCAATATGGTAATAGCTATAGTCGTGCAGTTGAGTATGAAATTGATACAGTTGACATGACGATAAAGCAGAAATGGCAATACGGTAAAGAAAGAGGACTTAGTTTTGCATCAGATATCGTAGGAGATGTAGATGTTTTGGATAATGGAGACCGATTAATATTTTCCGGTTTGATCTGGGAGGATGTACCTAAAGCTGAGCTTGTAATCATTGATCAATCAAGCGGTTATGTCAAATTTCAGGCGGAATTGATTTACTCCAATCAAAATGTAGGCGGCAATTTTATTTGGGGAGATTTTGATTTTGCTTCCAGAGCTGAAATCCTTCCTTGATGAGAATAAAAAAGAAAAGGCGATCGGGTATTGATCGCCTTTCCAAGATTGGGAAATGGGTATAACACCTTATAGAATAGATAAACTACAAATCGTCACTGCTTTTTATGATAAAAATGAAATTTAATTTGAATGCGCTGGTTTAGAAGTCTCCCCAGATGTCTTTTTTATAGCTTTTCTTAGGGTTTTTAAGGCATTTCATTCCGGCTATCAAGCCATTAATCGTGGTTGGGAACATTCGATAATTTGTGAATTTTCTTAAAATATCAACTGTTTCGAAGAAATTCCAATTGGTTTCCGGAATAGGGTTCAACCAGATAAAGTGTTTAAAGTGTTTAGATAACATTTGCATCCAATGAATACCCGGAATTTCGTTATTTTGATCAATACCACCTCCTTTAAAATATAATTCATAAGGCGACATAGCTGCATCTCCAACTATAATGAATTTATAATCTTTACCAAATTTGTGCATTAATTCTATGGTAGGTATTCTCTTAGTCCACCGCAGTCTGTTATCCGGCCAAACATGTTCGTAAATACAATTATGAAAGTAGAAGAATTCAAGATGTTTGAATTCATATTTTGCGGCAGAAAATAATTGTTCGCAGACAGCGATGTGATCATCCATAGAACCACCTACATCCATCAGCATCAAAACTTTTACCTTATTCTTTTTTGAAGGCTGCATAACAATATCGAGCATGCCTGCATTTTGAGAAGTTTTATCAATTGTTTTATCTAAGTTTAATTCTGTTGGAAGTCCTTCTCTAGAAAAATGTCTTAAATATTTTAGCGCAACTTTAATATTTCTTGTATTAATCTCTGTGTTACCACTTAAATTTTTAAATGTTCTATTTTCCCAAACTTTAACAGCTGTTCTGTTTCCGGCACTTTTATTGCCTAAACGGTGCCCCTTAGGGTTATAACCTCCTGATCCGAAGGGAGACGTTCCTCCTGTACCAATCCATTTATTTCCTTTATTGTGTTCTTCGTTTTGCTCTTTTAATAATTCTTTTAATCGATCCATTAAAGCATCAAAATCGCCAAACTCTTCAATTGCTTTTTTTTCTTCCGGGCTAAGACCATGGAGTAAATTTTTCTTTAGCCATTCAGGATTAAAAGCATTTAATAAATTGATTGGAGGGAGTTTCATTTTTTCTTTGAACCATGCATCGAATACGCGGTCGAAGGCATCAAGTTGGTTTTCTGACTTTACGAATATTGCTCTTGATAAAACATAAAATTCATTTACATCAGGCTGAATGACGTTTTTTGAAAGCGCATCCATTAAGTTTAAATATTCATGTAAACTTGCCGGGATACCCTGCCCTCTTAACTGATATAGAAATTCGAAAAACACTATCTTTTCCCGTAATATTTTTGAAAATCCTGTAATAATTCAACATCCTGTTCATTTTTTAACAGGCTTTCGAGATAAGGTGGATTTTGAAACTTAACATCCAGTTCTTTTAAAGCATCATAATCTTTCTTTTCCCAAATTAACAAACGAATCCAATCAATTAATTCACTTGTTGAAGGTTTTTTCTTCATTCCGTTAATTTCACGCATACTGTAAAAAACGCGCAAAGCTTCACCGACAAGTTGTTCTTCTATATCCGGAAAATGAACATCAACGATATCTTTCATTGTTTTAGAATCAGGAAAACTTATATAATGGAAAAGACAACGTCTTAAAAAAGCATCCGGTAATTCCTTTTCATTATTACTTGTAATAATTACAATTGGTCTTTTGGTCGCTTTAATTGTTTTTTGAAGTTCGTAAACGTAAAACTCCATCTTATCTAATTCAAGTAATAAATCATTTGGAAATTCAATGTCTGCTTTATCAATTTCATCGATCAATAAAATAACCGATTCATCCTGTTGAAAAGCTTCCCAAAGCTTACCTCTTTTAATATACTGTTCAATGTCTGTAACATCTCTATCACCTAACTGACTATCTCTTAATCTTGCCACAGCATCATATTCATACAAACCTTGCTGAGCGGTCGTGGTAGATTTTATATGCCATGTTATTATTTTTTTATCTAAAGCTTTAGCAAGTTCATGCGCTAAAAGTGTTTTTCCTGTTCCGGGCTCACCTTTAACCAATAATGGCTTTTCAAGATGAATAGCAGCGTTAACAGCGATTTGCAATGCTGATGTAGCTATATATTTTTCAGTTCCTTTAAATTGCATTGGCGTAAGATATGATTTTTAAAAGTTAGTACTTAAGTATAAACACAGTATTTACTTAAGGTTCAATTTGTAAGTATATACATGTTTCTATCAGATTACTAATCTGTGAAGACTAATTATAATCAGATTAGCTTTATCATGTTATATCTGTTAAATTTGCACTAATTACTAAAAAACACCTTGTCAGAAAGCAGATCCATAGCAGCACTTGTAGGATTAGCAATCGGCGATGCTCTTGGTTCGCCCGTGGAATTCAGAGCACGCGATTCTTTCCCACCTATTATTGATATGATTGGCGGAGGTCCTTTTAATTTAAAAGCCGGTCAATGGACTGACGATACTTCAATGGCTCTTGCCATGACAGATGCACTTATAGAAGCCAAACGTTTTGATGCCCATCTGATAATGGAAAACTTTTATCAATGGTATAAACACGGTGTTTACAGCAGTAAAGATTATTGCTTCGATATTGGAATTACAACATCAAATGCAATAAAAAAGTATGAAGAATCTTTAAATCCATTTGCCGGAAATACGAACGAAATGAATGCCGGAAATGGCAGCATAATGCGTCTTGCACCAATTCCAATCTATTATCAGGAATCTCTTACAGATCTTGTAAACTTTTCTGTGTTAAGTTCAATGCTTACACATAGTACGACCGAAGTTTTGGATGCGGTTGCTTATTTTTCTATGCTAATTTATGCGGCTATAAGAGGTTATGATAAAGATTATATACTGGAGAATTATACCCCTGATACCATATTGGATTACGGATATGAAATCACGCACGGTCCGATTTTAGATATTATAAACGGGCGTTATAAAAACAAAAAAAGAAACAGAATTCAAAGCAGCACCTATGTGCTTCATACATTAGAAGCTGCTTTATGGGCCTTTTATCACAGTTCTACATTTGAAGAAGGCGCTTTGTTATGTGTAAACCTGGGAGATGATAGTGATACCGTTACATCAGTTTATGGACAAATAGCAGGTCCGTATTATGATCTAGACGGAATTCCACAAAAATGGAAAAATTGCTTACATGAATTTGAGTATATATTCAATCAAGGAAACAGACTTTATCAAAACAGATTTCAACCTGAGTCTATTGAATAGTTTTTTTCTTATTTAACTGGAAGGAGTTAAAAATAAACCGAAACAGCATTATACTGTTCCGGTTTATTAAAGATACCCCTGTTATTTCTTATTTAATTTCAATTGATGTTTTTTTACTCACATCTCTTTCATTTTTTTGAAGTGTTATTTCTAAAACCCCATTCTTGTATGAAGCAGCAATTGCTTCTCTATTAATTTTCGGATTTAATTTAAAATAACGTTCAAAACCGTTTAAAATGTGATGGTGCTTTAGCTCATCATTTTCTTTAGTTTCAGCTTTTACAATTAAATAATCGTCTTCAATTTGAATATCAAAATCATTTTTTTGATAGCCTGCAGCAAAAATACTAATTTGATAAACTTCATCTTTTTCATCTACATTCACCGGAGGGTAAAAGTATTGATTAAATTTTTGTTGCCAATGTGTTTTTCTTTTACTTTTTGAATTACAATACATGTTTAAAATTTTACTTATTTAATTAATTAATTAGAGAATTTCAATAACCCGATTGTGATCGAATCTTTTCTGTTGATATGGCATTGGATAATAGTCGTTGCCATGAATACGACGGTTTGGTATACGGTTCGATCTTCTCACTGAAGCGCCTTCCCAGTCCATCCTTCCAAAAAAATCTGTAATCCCTTTAAAGAGATAGAAAAATAAACTCATTATCATTGCTGCAAAAAATGCCATGATAAAAAATCGGGCAAAAAACACGAGAAGAAAAAATCCCAACGATATCCCGAAGAAAAATTTGAATGGTTTCATTTGTTATAAATTTTAATGAAATAATTGTTTCATTTAAGAAGACGGATGAAGATCACTTTTACTTTAAATTATTTCACTTTTTTTTTATTTATCATGTTTTTCTTTCCAAAACCGCGGCAATACTTACTAAAATTTTAAATCAAATAAATAAAAAAGCGAGGTTATTAATAACCTCGCTTCATCAAAACTTTATAAACCAAATTAATTTCTATTTCTTTTTACATCTCTCCTTCCATGCAGCTTTCATTTCAGCTCTTTCATCATCAGACATGTTTTTCCATTTATCTTTAAAGGCTTTTCTTTTAGCTCTAAACCTTTTTGCTTTCGATCTGAAATTAAATCCTCCGAATAAAATTCTGGCTAAAAGAAATAAACCTATTGCTTGAATTAAAGAGATTTCTTTTACGCCTGTTAAATCTACCAAAATAGAATTCCACAAAAAAGCAATTACGTTTGCCAGGAGAAAAATGACTAAGCCTAAGAAAGCCAGAAATAAAATTATTTTTACCGGTATCGGCGGCTCACTATTTGTAAAATGTCTTTTCATAGTCCCTTTTTAATTCGATTCATTAATTTCAAAATCTTCGTACAAATCCTTTAATTGTGTTCTTAAAAACTGAACAGCATATCGTTTTCTGGATATTAATGTTTTAATATTTACACCTGTTCGATCAGCAATTTCCTGAAAGGTCTGATCTTCCAGTTCATTCCAGACAAAAACATTTTTTTGATCTTCCGGCAAAAGCTCAAGCGCATCAAATAAGGTTTCCCAGAATAAATTTCTAAGCATCTCCATTTCAGGGTCAAAATCATCATTAGACATAAACTCAGGAATAACTAATTCATCATTCTCGTTCCTGAATGTTTGTGCTTCAAGCGATTCATCTTTCCGCTTTCTATATCGATCAGTTATTCTGTTTCTCGCTACTCTGTACAACCAGCCACTTATCTGATCAATCGGTTGGGTATCCACTACTCTGCTAAACTGAAACCAAACATCCTGCAAAATATCTTCTGCATCGGCAGCAGAATTAACACGACTTCTGATGAAACGTAATAACTGACTGCTGTACCTTTGTACAATGTTTTGTTTTTCCTCTTGTTGCGTTATAGCCATTAATGCAGGCATCATGCCTTTTTATATTGAAGACGATTGGGAAACTAAATTACTTTAAATAATATTTAGTTTTCTTAATTTTTCATTGGATGGATAATTATAGTGCTGATTTACAGCATATTAGGACTTTGCCATGAATTCGACAAAGTGTAATTTGATATGCAGACAAAGCTTTTTGTTGCCGTTGAAAGTAAATCTTTCGTACTTTTAGAAGACCAAATCATTAAATCAAATAATGCTGTTTTTAAGTAGCTTAAAACGATTTAAACGAGCTTAATGATAAGATTTTTTCTTTCAATTGGTTTACTCATCTTTTGTTTTTCTGTTCAGGCACAAAATTATGTCACAAACGGAACTGCTGTTGCGTTAAACGATTCATGTTATCAAATAACAGCACCTATCCTGGATCAGATTGGAACGGTCTGGAATGATCAGCAAATTGATCTTACTCAAGATTTTGATATTCGGTTTATTATGTATTTAGGTACAAATGATAGCGATGGAGCCGATGGAATTGTTTTTTCTTTTCAGGATGTTGGTGTCAACGCAATAGGAACTACAGGTGGAGGTATGGGCTTCGAATCATTTGCACCTTCCCTCGGAATAGAGTTTGATACCTGGCAAAACAATGATCTTTATGATCCCTTCGACGATCATGTTGCTTTGGTTTCGAACGGAGTAAACAATCACGCTGCACCTGAAAATCTTGCCGGACCGAATGCTGTTCCAAATTTGGAAGATGGAACAGAACATATTGTAAATATTTTATGGGATGCTAACCAAATGGAACTGGAAGTTCTACTTGATTGTGTATCGGTATTGAACGCTAACCTTGATATTGTAAATGATGTTTTTTTAGGTGATAATCTTGTTTACTGGGGCTTTACCGGCTCTACAGGTGGTTTATCGAATCAACAATATGTTTGTCTTGCTCCATATGCTCAGGAATTAATCACCAGCTTTTTAATTTGTCCGGGACAATCTGTTCAGCTTGAAGTAAATGGATCTGCGGATGGTACTTACAACTGGACACCTACAACAGATCTTGATGATCCTAGCATTGGCAATCCTGTTGCGACACCTTCAACTACTACTACCTATACCGTCACGTATCCGGATGGATGTGGCAATGTTGTTACAGAGCAATTTTTGGTGGAAGTTGACAACATTCCTCTTCCTCCCCCTCCCCTTACGGAAGTCTCTATTTGTACCGGTGAAAGTATTCAGTTGTTTGCAGAACAATCGGCCGATGGAACCTATAACTGGGCACCAAATCAGGACATTAATGATAGTAATATTCAAAATCCTACTGTCTCACCGTCGCAGACAACACTTTATTCAGTTACCTATTTTGATGAATGTTTAAATGCAACAACGGCTGAGTTTAATGTAAATGTAAATACAGATCAGCATTCAGCAACATTAGAAGTTCAGGATGGATGTGAAAACCAATTATTGACATTTACCGGAAACGGACAAAATCAAATCTGGGATTTTGGGGATGGACAAAGTAGTACTACATTTAATCCTCAGCACAACTATTTAAACGCCGGTAACTACACCGTTACTTTGATCAGCTCCGATGATAATTTTTGTATTAATTCTGATACGATTAGTTCAGATATAACGATTCAGGCACCGAGTGAAACAGCTTTTGAAGCTGATGTTTTGGAAATTAATGTTACCGAAACCATCAATTTTGTTAATTCCGGTACATCCTCAATCTTAAATTGGGATTTCGGAAATGGTGAAACCGCTGCCGGTGATAATACAAGCCATACATTTATGCTTCCAGGCACATTCGAAGTTTGTGCGAATACCAATCAATTTTGTCTTAATTCTTTTTGCAGAACAGTTCAGGTGAATGAAGTTGGAGATATTTATATTCCAACAGCATTTAGTCCAAATGCAGACGGTCAGAATGACGTGTTTCAGGTTTATGGAACATTTCTAGAACGCTTTGAACTTAGGATTTACAATCGCTGGGGTGTTTTATTATTTGAAAGCGATGATATTTCCAAATCATGGGACGGAACTTACAAAGGAATAGCACAGGATATTTCTGCTTATGTATACTTCGTTGATGCTGCTTTTTTGGGTGGAAGGCCTTTTGTTAAAAAAGGAAACTTTACACTGATCAGATAAGAAAAGTGCCCAGAGCGGGACTCGAACCCGCACGTCCCGAAGAACACATGGCCCTCAACCATGCCTGTCTACCAGTTTCAGCACCTGGGCAATTTATTGGATCGCAAACTTAAGCAAATTCTTTATAAAGGAATATATAACTGTTTAAAATAGAATTAATAATATCGTAATAATGCATTGGATACATAAACAGCATTAGCTCCAAAATTTATTCCTGTAATACTCCATATTTCTCTATTGGTATTTACAGCTGCACTCAAATCAATAGTGATTTTTTGAATTGCAAATAAAGAAGAAGAACTAAAGTTATTCAGCCCTAAACTGTTTGAGTTATTAAATGAGCTTATGTTGGTTTGTCCGGGTTCAGCCCCGATAAAAAAGAATTCGACATTATTATTTGTGCTGCTAGAATAATAATAGATGTCTAAAAATATGGAGCCCGAGCCGCTATAGTCTTCCGGCCTTAACAGCTGAAAAACAATATGGTCACCTGAATCAGCCTCTTTCGTGATACCCGGAAAAGTTGTGTATGAATCATAAAATGCTGTTTGTTCTAAATTTGCTTCAACCGGAGCGGAAGCAATATAGATTTCATCAATTGTAAACTCTCTTCTCTTTTCAATTGAAGAACTTGCTGCCGTATAAAGACTTCCGGCATTATTGGAATAAACAATCTGGTTTCCATTATTGCCAAGGTTTGGAATTGTAACAATTCCGGTTGCTGACATTCTTAAAATAGAACGAGGAGTAAAAATATCAGAAGAAGTCAATTCAAATTGAATTACATCTGATTGATTAATTAAGCGCATATGTGTATGGCCATCAGAAGTAATTCCACTTTGAAACTCTACAATCGTTGGTTCGAAGTAGTCAGCAGTTTTTAATATTAAAGAAGCATCGGTATCGCCGTCAACTTCTAATACATTTTGAGCGAATAATGAAAAGGTGCATAGGATTGACAGTCCTGTTAGGACGAAAATGTTTTTGAGGATCATAATTTATAGTTTTTCTAGGATTAAAATAACGAGAAAAAAGTTACAAAGCGGCAATCTTTTCAATCAATTTCTCTGCTTTTCCATAACCTCTTGATACATAATGGCCTTCACCATTTTTAAAAACCATCATTGAAGGAAAACCGGTTATTCCTCTGTTTTTGGCTTCCATGAAATCATCTTTCACGGCTGACTTCATAGGTTCTGATAGAAACAGATTTTCAAAAACGGCAATATTCAAACCGTGTTTTCTTGCAATATCTGCCAACACATTAAAATTGGTGATATCCCGATTATCCTTATAAAAAGCAGTTTGTAAATCTTTAAAATATTGTAATTCGACTTCCGGTTTTAATTCACGCACCACGCGTACTGCCCGGCAAGCAGGTTCTGTATCGTATATAAAGTTTTCATTTTCAAGAATATCGTAACTAAATGGCTGTCCGGTCAATCCACCGATCTCCTCCCAATGCTCATGTAAAAAGTCTTTTAAGGAAGCCATTGTTTCTGTTCCATAGGGTCTTAAGCCACCCAAAACTACTCTGAAATCAGCAT
>JAHDHT010000037.1:0-11974 GCA_020631175.1 Chitinophagales bacterium | reverse complement strand
ATTGTTTCTGTTCCATAGGGTCTTAAGCCACCCAAAACTACTCTGAAATCAGCATCTGGATAAGCATCTTGAACGGCCTTTAACTCGGGTGTAAAGCCATAACACCAGGAGCACATTGGGTCTCCGAAATACACTATTTCCATTTTTGAATCTTGATTTTGAGTTGAATTTACTTCCTGTTTTACTTTATTACCTGAGCCACAAGCAACAATGAAAGAAAGAAACATGATTAGAATACCATTTTGCATAATTATATTGATCTTGTTTTTACTAAATATTAGTACATTTGTGCTTATTTAGAATCTGTCTAAATTATGAAAGCGTTAAATGAACTTCAAAAGGGGCAGCAAGCCAAAATTAAGGAACTTCCTGAAAACAAAAGCATTCGTTTGCAAATGATGGCTTTAGGTTTTGAGCCCGGCACGACAATTCAGATGGAATCTTCTACGAATTGGGCCGGACCTTTAACGATTTCTGCATCAAACCGAATGATTAGCATTCGAAACTATACAGCTCAACAGATTTTAGTAGAATCAATAAAGTCAAAAACGGATAATTGAAGCGATACGGCCTGATTGGTAATCCCAATAGCGGGAAAAGCACCCTATTTAATGCACTTACCGGAATTCGACAACAAACCGGAAATTATCCCGGAGTTACCGTGGAAAAACGTTCCGGAATTTTTGAAGAAGCAACATTAATTGATCTTCCCGGTATTTATCAATTAATTCCTGAAACTAAAGATGAACAGGTTGCAGTAAAAAGTATTCTCAATAGTCAGGAGCCTTTGGATGGATTAATTTTCATCATGAACAGTATTCATTTTAAACAAAGTATGCTGTTATTTTCCCAGTTAGCAGATCTTCAAATTCCAATGATGATGGTCTTAAATTTTAAAGATCAGGCTGACAAAAGAAATATTGAAATTGACTTAACGAAACTAAAAAATCAAATAGGTTGCCCGGTTGTTTTTACCAATGCACGTGATGACGACCGTTTTGATTCGCTTCGAACAATCATTAAAAATGATGCGTTAAGTATTCCTCAAACTTTCTCAAGGAGCTCGTTTGATGAATTAATAAACGATGAAATAAAGAATACTTATAAAGACTGGATATTAAATCAAATCGATCCGGGTACTTTGTCAAATAACGAAAACAAAATTAGTCTTGAAACAGATCTGAGCAAAAGAAATCGAATTATTGATGGATTAATACCTGAGTTTTATAAATCTCCGATTGAAGAGCAATATCTGGATAATACAAGAAAAATTGATCGCTATTTAGCGCATCCTTTTTGGGGAGCTATATTTTTAACCGCCTTACTTTTTCTGGTTTTTCAGATTTTATATAAAACTGCCGCCTATCCAATGGATTGGATTGATGGCTTTTTCGGAACATTGAGTACAGCGGCATCGAATTTAATAGGAGACAATTTATTAGGTTCGTTGGTTTCGGATGGAATTATTCCCGGTCTTGGAGGTGTACTTATTTTTCTTCCGCAAATCGTTTTACTTTTTTTATTTATTGCCATTTTTGAATCTTCCGGGTATATGGCACGAGTTGCTTTTTTAAGTGATCGCCTGTTAAGTAAATTCGGATTGAACGGTAAGAGTGTGGTGCCTTTAGTAAGTGGAATTGCTTGTTCTATTCCGGCAATAATGGCAGCAAGAACGATTAAAAATGAAAAAGAAAGATTACTTACCATATTAGTAACGCCTTTCATGACCTGTGCGGCGCGACTACCGGTTTATGCTATTTTAATTGCACTAATTATTCCATCTATGAAGCTTTTTGGAATAATTGAAGTTCAGGGATTGGTTTTATTAGGCTTATATCTGATTGGTTTTTTTATGGCCTTATTTGCAAGTTGGGTTTTAAATAGATTTATACGATCAGATGAGTCATCGGAGTGGGTTTTAGAATTACCGGCTTATCAGTGGCCGAAATGGAATCATGTTTTTTATGAGGTTTTCAGAAAGGCAAAAACATTTATTTTAGAAGCGGGAAAAATAATTTTCATAATTAGTATTGTTTTGTGGGTGCTAAGTTCGTTTAGTCCGAGATCTGAATCTTTTTTAAACGAGCAAATTCTAAAGACTGAAGTTGCCGGAATGGATAAAGAAGCCAATGAATCTTCTGTTCGGCTTGAATATTCTTATGCCGGATATTTGGGGAAAATTATTGAACCTGCAATTGCCCCTTTAGGCTACGACTGGAAGATTGGTATTGCACTATTAAGTTCTTTTGCTGCCCGCGAAGTTTTTGTTGGTTCTTTAGCGACTATTTATGCTGCAGGAGGAGATGAAGAGGAAACAGTAATGGAAGCCATGAAAAATGAAACACTTCCTAATTCTAACAAACCAAGATTTACTTTTGGTGTAGGACTTTCATTAATGTTGTTTTATGCATTTGCCATGCAGTGTATGAGTACATTGGCCATTGTAAAATCAGAGACCAACTCCTGGAAGTATCCGATTTTACAATTTATTTTTATGACCGCGATTGCATATATAGCGGCATTGATCGCTTATCAATTATTTTAATTTGTTTTTTACCGCAGAGGACGCAGAGACAATTCGGTTTTCTTTTTTTTACTGCAGAGGACGCAAAGAGAAATCGGTTTTCTTTTTTTTTACCGCAAAGACGCCAAGGCGCGATGGGGATTTGGCTGTTGTTTGGAGCTTAGATGAACCAAATCTTTTGGTTTCGTAAAGAGGTTGTTTTTTTAATTACTTTATTCCATTCGAACCGAAAGTTCCCTCCGCTTCGGTCGGGAAAATTTGGTTGCTAGAATTCGGTCTTCTACTCCTTTACAAAACGAAGAGGCTTTTCATTATTAATTAAGACAAAATAAACTCCAGCTTCCCAATTAGCAATATTAATTTTATTACGGGCATTTAGCGAAGTATTAAAATATTGTACCTGCCCATTAATATTAAAAACCTCAACCTGATCTATTACATTTGAATTAAAAGAAATATTTAAAACTTCTTTAGCAGGATTTGGAAAAACATTAATCCTGTCTGATGAAGATTCATTAATGGAAGTTGTCATTGTAGTATCCATTGGTTCTACTGTTGAAGTATCAGAATATTCAATAACATAAAATAAATTATTACCTATATCTACATCGTTCCACTGGCTCGCAACTCCTAAAGGCCAATCCGATAAAGCTAAACCCAGACCGTGTTGCTGACTAAAATTATCCGGTTCATTACCCCAATTGTTGTATAAGTCATTTACAGCATAACCGCTTGTGGTACCTTGCCAAAATTGATTACCAATTCCATTATTATCACCGTCCCATATCCAGACTCCTTCTTCGGCGATGTCATTACCTCCTATCCAGATGTAAGAACCACCTCCTCCATCCGGAGCAATTGTAGCATTTGGAAAAACATTTGCGATTATAAAATTAAACAAGGAATCATTTTCTTCCTGCGAATTTATTTCAGCCAGATAACCTCCTCTTTCTGCTGCGCAGGCAGCGGCTGTTTCCCAGTTTACATTTTCTTTTACTATTTCATATGCATCATCTCCTATATTATAATTAATAACAGTGTTTTCATCAACACACTGAGCATTTATGAAATTAATTGAAAAAAGGATAATGAAGATCGTAGATAAATATTTCATAATGTTTGGTTTATGTGCATATAAAAATAAAAAAAGGGGAAACAATTATTGTGTCCCCTTTGAATATTATTGTCAGTTTGAAGTAAAATTAAAATACATCGAGATTAGAATCTCCAACCAACACCAAGTTTACCCTGGAAAATACTATTACCAAATGGGAAACCGCTTACATCGGCTTCGTTTCCATCCGAATCTTTAAAATTAGCGATAAAGGCTCTTCCATATCCGGCATTAATATCCACTAAAAATCCCGAATCCGCTACCCATTTGAATCCGCCTGCGAAACCTAATCCAAAGCTGAAGAAATCAATTTCACCAAGTGAAGTATCTTCCCATCCCAATGTTCGGATTCCGGTAAATACTCCGGCATACCATTTATCTGCTCCATTATTTGGATCGAAATAATACTTTCCCATGACAGTAGGAGAAAAACCTGTCACAGTACTTGAAAGGAAACTTCGGGAGGTGTAGTTAATTTGTCCATCAACTGAAATGTCTTCTGAGATTGCGAAGTCTCCTGATATTCCGATGTCGCCAAATAATAATCCGATTGGGTTAACAGAAACATCAACTTGAGCAAATGAGGGAATTGTAAATAATGCGAATACGAGTGCTGTTAGCAGTGATTTCATAAAATTTGAATTTTAAGATTATTAGATGCTTAAATGTATATCAAATATTACGTTAATTCAACAATAGTTACAAACGTTATATATTTATATTTTCCATATGCATATATCCGTAACAAGATGGTTTATTCTAGCCCGGATAGTAATGGAAACCCTCAGTTGTTGAATAGACTGAAGCAATATTTTGAGCAGGCTGACGAAGGAAGACCAGCAAAGTATATGCTGAAGTCTTTGAAACGACTGTGCGTTGCAATGGATAGCCGGTGAGGATGTTTATTGGGATGGATAAGGTTAATGCTTCAAAGCAACAATTGACTAATCTTCGTCGTCTACGAGTGCTAATTGTACTTCGAGGCCGTCGATATCGTTTGAAATAGCGATTTGGCAGCCCAATCTGCTATTATCTTCGACATAAAAAGCCTGATCGAGCATGTCTTCTTCGTCTTCTGAAGGCTCTTTAAGTTCGTGGTTTGAGAGCACATAACAGTGGCAAGAGGCGCATAAAGCCATGCCTCCACAGGTGCCTTTTACCGGCAAGCCGGCGGCCTGACAGATTTCCATCAGATTGAAATTCATATCGGTAGGCGCTTCAACTTCATGCTGCTTACCTTCCCGATCAGTTATCTTGATTTTTATGATGTTTTCACTCATTTTTTTACTCTTCGAACCCGTTTACACCCATAACAGTCGTGTATTTGAAACTGAGTTTTTGCTCAGGGTGGATGCGTTTAAATGCACTTTGAACCATCAGGGTTGCTTCATGAAAACCGCATAATATGAGTTTAAGTTTCCCCTGATAGGTATTGATATCGCCAATTGCGTAAATTCCGGGAACATTTGTGCTGTAATCGAGCGTATCGACTTCAATGGCATTCTTTGTGATATTGAGACCCCACTCTGAGATTGGACCTAATTTCGGTGTGAGGCCAAAGAAAGGCAGGAAATAATCGACTTCAATCTTCATTTCTCCTTGAGTTTTTTGCTTCACCACCACTTCATTAAGCTTTCCATTACCATTGATTCCAACTGCCTGTGCTTCTGTAATCAGATTGATTTTGTTGGCTTTGGCGAGTTCTGCAACTTTTTCGACACTGTCTAAAGCGCCTCTGAAAGAAGATCTTCTATGAATCAGCGTAACCTCGCTGGCGATTTGAGAAAGCTCGATTGTCCAGTCAAGTGCTGAATCACCTCCACCGGCAATCAACAATCGTTTATCTCTGAATTTTTCAGGATCTTTTACCATATATTCAAGGCCATTCTCTTCGAAATCTGTCGCATTAGGAATGGGTAGTCTTCTTGGTTCAAAACAACCTAATCCACCGGCAATTGCTATAACCGGCGCTTCGATTTGTGTTCCTTTATTGGTGGTTAAAATGAAGTTATCTTCTGCATTTTTCTCAATACTTTCGGCTCTTTCTCCTAAGGTAAAGCCCGGCTTGAAAGGTGCAATTTGCTCTTCCAGATTTTTTACAAGATCTCCGGCCAAAATGCTAGGAAATCCAGGGATATCATAAATTGGTTTTTTAGGATAAACTTCACTCAATTGCCCTCCGGTAATCGGCAATGCATCTACCAAATGACATCTTAATTTAAGAAGTCCTGCTTCAAAAACTGTGAACAAACCACATGGGCCAGCACCAATTATCAATATATCCGTCTTAATCATTTATTTTTCTGAATTTTTAATTCGTTCATTTAACCGTTTTGGATGCTTTAAAGTTTAGTCTTAATACTAAATAACATCTGCCCGATTTTAATGGCGCAAAGATAAGCATTTGTTATCGACAAGATATGCCCACAAAGGGCAAAATGATCACTTTTTAGCATATCAATTTTTTATAAATTGCATTTAGATTTTTGCTTATGTGGTTTCTCTGGATAATTGGAATTTTTGTCATTTTTTTGGTGCTGGTTGCGATTTATGATGTCTTCATTCAAAAGACGCATACGATTCTCCATAATTTTCCGGTGGTTGGCCATCTAAGATATTTTATTGAGAGTGTCGGACCGGAGTTCAGGCAATATATAGTGGCAAACAACAGAGAAGAATTACCTTTTAACCGTAGTCAGCGAACCTGGATTTACGCCTCAGCTAAAAAGCAAAATAATTATCAGGGATTTGGTTCTGATCAGGATCATGGAAGTCCGAATTACATTTTAATTAAACCGTCAATGTTTCCTTTTGCTTTGGAGGAAGGACATCCGAACGGTAAGGATAAGAGTTTTTTGCCTTGTGCAAAGGTTATTGGCCCCGGAAGAAAAAGACCTTATCGCCCCTACTCTGTTATTAATGTATCTGCAATGAGTTATGGTTCTCTTTCTCGGGCTGCGATTGAGGCTTTGAATAAAGGGTCTTTAAAAGCAGGGAATTTTCATAATACCGGTGAAGGTGGATTGTCGCCCTACCATTCTAACGGTGCGGATGTATGTTTCCATTTTGGAACGGGTTATTTTGGTGTAAGAAATAAAGAAGATGGTACATTTTCGATGGAAAAAATGATTGAACTCGTTGAGAAAAATCCTTTCGTAAAATGTATTGAAGTAAAACTGTCTCAAGGTGCTAAACCGGGAAAAGGTGGTGTTTTACCTGCCAAAAAAATAACCAAAGAAATTTCTGAAATTCGTGGTGTTGAAATGGGAAAGGATGTTTTAAGTCCGTCTTCTCATAGCGCTTTTAAAGATATTGACGGATTAATTGATTTCTGCGAGTCTATTGCTGAAGCAACCGGTCTGCCTGTAGGCATTAAGTCGGCTGTTGGTAAAATGTCTTACTGGCATGAATTAGCCGAAAAAATGAAAGCTAGCGGTAAAGGTCCGGATTTTATAACAATTGACGGAGGTGAAGGAGGAACGGGTGCTGCCCCACCTGCTTTTGCAGATCATGTTTCTTTGCCCTTTATTTATGCATTTCCAAAAGTTTATAAAGCTTTTGAAAAACATGGTATGCACGAAAAAGTGGTGTGGATTGGTGCCGGTAAATTAGGCTTACCTGATCGGGGAATAATGGCTTTTGCTATGGGGGTGGATGTGATTAATGTTGCCAGAGAAGCGATGCTTAGTATCGGATGCATTCAGGCTCAGATTTGCCAGACCAATCATTGTCCGACCGGTGTAGCTTCGCAAAGAAAATGGTTACAAAGAGGTATTCACGTTCCTGATAAAGCCGATCGATTTTATAATTATGTAAAAACTTTCAGAAAAGAATTATTAGAAATAACGCATGCCTGCGGCTATGAACATCCTTGCCAATTAAAAATGTCGGATGTGGAATTAGCGATGGGTGACAATAATAAAACGGTGACCCTGGAGGATTCTTATGAATATTCCAAGGCTGAAGTTAATTTTAAGGGGATGACTGATTTATATAACTGTCCGCATCTGGGAGGTAAAACAAATTAAGGTTGAAATTTGCTATCGTTGACATAGAAACTACCGGGGCATTTAGTCATCATAATGCAATGACAGAAGTTGCGGTTATTGTTACGGATGGAGTTGAAATTCTTGATCAATGGGAATCGCTAATCAAACCGGATGAATCAATTCCTGATTATATCACAGCCCTTACCGGTATCGATGATTCAATGGTTTACAATGCGCCTGAGTTTTCAGCAATTCAGCAACAGTTATTTGATATTACGGAAGGATGTATTTTTGTGGCACACTCCGTGAATTTTGATTACGGTTTTATACGTCGTTCGTTTAAAGATCTTGACGTTCATTTTTACAGAAAGAAATTATGTACGGTGCGAATGACTAAAGCTTTAATGCCGGGACTTCCATCCTATTCACTTTCGAGGTTAAGTCATCAATTTAATTTATCGCATCCTGTAAAGCATAGAGCCATGGGTGATGTAATCGCTACTTTTCATTTATTGCAGATGCTGATTGCAGAGTTTGGAACGGAGTACATAACGCACGCAATAAAAAAGCAGAGCGCAGAAAGTTCGCTTCCACCCTATTTAAATCATCAAGTTTTTTATGAGCTTCCGGAAGAAACCGGTGTATATCATTTTCACGATGCGAGTGGAAAAATTATTTACACGGGAAAAGCGAAAAATATTAAGCAACGCATTACGGGCCATTTTAACAGCAAAGCACCTAAGCAGCAGTTAATCAGAAGAGAAGTTCATGATATCAGTTATGAGTTAACCGGATCTGATATGATAGCTGAATTATTGGAATCGGAATTGATAAAATCTGAACTTCCTCCATTGAACAGCGCTCAACGAAGGGCTTCAAATACTTGTGCTTTATTTTGCTATGAAGATCAAAAGGGTTTTTTACGAATGGTGTGGGGAAAGGGTAATTTACCTTTTAAAGCCTTAAAATGGTTTAATTATCAATATGAAGCCCGTGAGTTTTTAAATGAACTTTGTGAAGAGTTTAGGTTATGTCCGAGATATTGTGGTTTACAAAAATCATCCGGTGCATGTTATGCTTATGAAGAAGGCCAATGTAAAGGTGCATGTTGTAACAAAGAGAAAATGACTTCATATAATAAACGGGTTCAGAAAGCGATCAAGTTCATTGAAGAAGAAAAAGAAAGTTATCTATTGATTGATAAAGGTCGAAGTTACGATGAGCGCAGCATTGTTTTGGTTGATAATGGCAGATATTGCGGATTCGGCTTTGTTCATGAAAGTCTGCAATTAAGAAGTAAAGAGGATATTGAAAATTTTATTGAGCCAAGAAAAGACAATACGGATATACAGCGAATATTAAGGATGTACATGAAAAAGAGCTCTGTTAAGCTTAAGATGCTGTAAATATTGCAATGAACCCAAATTTTTAATCTTATTCTTTCGTGTGATTGGCAAATTGGCTTTATTTTGTGAGACCTAATCAAAATTGATCGTTAATAATGCGTAAGACTTCATTGCTGATTACTATAACACTCCTATTTTTTGTTTCATTAGCTCATGCTCAATCGAATTCTAAGTACTCTTTAGATGAGGGAGATATAAACAATCAGTTTGAGTTTATTCTCGATGAATCTGAAAATTATAAGTCGTACAAGGTTGTTCCCAGAACATGGCTGAATAAACTGAAAACACATGTAAATGATTCTATTGCTGCTTTGGAAGCTGAATTAGCATCCACCCGACAGCAACTGAATAGTAAGCAATCTGAAATCGACGGCATTCAAAACCAACTCAACGGCGCTAATGAGAATGTCAATAATCTGAAGAATCAGAAAAACTCGATGAATCTCTTTGGAATGCAATTAGACAAAGGCGCATATAATGCGGTAATGTGGAGTATTATTGGATTACTTGGCCTTGCATTATTGTTTTATATATTTCGTTTTTTCCGGTCTAATGCAATTACAAAAGATGTACAATCTAACTTTGATGGACTCAGCAATGAGTTTGAGGCCTATAAAAAACGTGCCCTGGAAAAAGAACAAAAGATCATGCGTCGATTGCAGGATGAAATAAATAAGCACTAAAAGGAAATAATAAATCTTAAGCCCGGATCTTCATCCGGGCTTCTTTATTGCACTCTATTTAAGAAGACACATTTCATGTATTTATACATGCATATAGTAGTGTTTTATAATGATTTGTGTTTCTTTTTTAATAGGAAAGCTGTTGAAATCTGACTAACATAACAAGTGAATTTGCCAATATTGGGGTTCACTGATAGCCATCTGGCGTATCTACATTTGATTCATCGAATTCATTCAAATCGTTAACTAAAAATAATTGTTATGAAATCAAGTGTTTTTCAAATTTTGCTTAGTGTATTGTTTTGCTTTTTGTTTCAGGCAAATCTTAGCGCTCTTAATGAAATGTCAGTAAATATCAACAGTACAGATTTTGTATCTGAAATGAATCCCGGAGACGAGATTTCAATTTATATCGAATTAGAAAATAACTATCGGCATCCAATATCAGATTTATCTCTGGAGATGGTCGATTTAGGGATATATCTAACCGACATAGAAATTCCTTCTTCTGTTATTATAGACTCTTGTGGGTTCCAGACATTTGGTCCATTCAATATGATCGTTCCACCGGTAGATTTCCAGATCGCTGTTCGCTCTTTTGGTACATTAGAAAGCTCCAGCGGTAATACACTTGATGCCAGTGGCTTTGGAATTAGAAGTTTATCTGTTGAAGACCCAATAGACAGAATGGTTGAGATAGATTCTACGAATGCAATGGCATTAGTGTTTGGGGATGCTTTAGATTTATCTTTCGATTACAAGAATAACTCTTCCAGAAGTATATATAACCTGACTTTTAATTTAGATTTAGCGGGAGAATATTCTAATCCAAATGAATTTATTGATCTTTCTAATTTCCCATTGATTTCTAATGACATTAATAATCCCTTAATGGGAGGTGATTCTGTTTCGTATAATGAAAATATATTTTTAAGCAATGCGATTAACCAGTTTACTTTAATTAGCTCATTTACTCCGATTGGTTTTACCAATATTAACGGTGACCCTATGGTTATTAAAAGCAAACAACCTGTTGTATTTTTCATGGAGGAAGCTCCTGAGGCTGATATTAATTCAACCTTAAATACAAACCTTTCTACATTAGATTCAATATTTATTGATTTGTCAATCGATAACACGACTGGTTTTGTAATTGATTCAATATACCTGGAATTAGTTAATAATGAAGATGTTGATTTTAATGTTAATCAGGCTTCCAGTGCTAATGTGGTAATTCTTGATCCTCAAACAAATAATTTATTGATGAATGGATCTTCACAAGATTTTGGCTTTTGGTTCGAACCGTTTTTATTCAGTAATGAAACTCAGTATAAAATAATTTATCGCTTAGACCATAACGGTGTAAAAAGCATGCATTCTAAAACCTTAAGTGTAATGCATAATCAGGAAGTACATCTGAACATCAATTACGGTTTAGTTAATGATACTATTTGTTATCCAGATCCAATTATGTTTGAAGATGGGTCTATAATTAATGAAGGGAATTATGCGGTAACAAATATTGAAGTTATTAATAAGGAATGCTTTAGTGATGCTTGTGAAAATATGTTGTTAAGCTATCCTGATGTTCTCGAACCTGGTGATACACTTTTACTTTCGGATTGTTATTCGCCTACGAGATATAGTTATTCTTTACAAACTTATGATTTAGATGTTGCTGCTATGCTGGTATTGGCAGATGGCACTTTATTTCCAAATAGTAATTTTATTCTTGATGGTGAAGAGATTACTTTCTTTGCAAGAACTGATTATAACTATTCTTTTTATGGATACTATACCCCACAAGACAGTTTAGCAATTGGAGAAAACTTTTCGGTTACATATATTTTTAAAAATACGGGTTGCAGAGATTTCAACAATATGCACTTTTATGATCTGAACACTGAGTTTTTAAATGTAAACGATTTTCAATTCACTGAACCTTTAGTTATGGAACCGGGTGATTCGATTGTACTCCAATATGAAACAGGTTTACCACCATTAAATTCACCGGTTTGGACTACCTCAGCTTATCCATCTATCGGAAGATTTTGGGATACGATTTATTACAACGGTGTAATTGATACAATGATATTAAATGGTATAGATTATCCTGTTTATGTTGAAGGCACTATGGATGTTGAAGAACTTCCATCTCAGCCTAATTGTAATGTTTATACTTCATTTGATTTCTTACCATGTTTTGAAGGTGAATTTTGTCCGGGTTGTCAATGTGATTCTGCCGGTGGTTTAAGTAT
>JAHDHT010000291.1 GCA_020631175.1 Chitinophagales bacterium | reverse complement strand
TTAGAGATGTACAAGTATTACCAATAGGTCTTGTGAATGTAGGAGCAACATTTCCATCATAACTATCATTTAATCCTGAAATAACCGGCGTAACTCCGTCTACAACAATGTTTGTTCCTATATCATCTAAAGTAACACTAAAGCATACTTCTGAATTTGAGCCGCCACATACTGCCTGAAGGTTATCTGTATGATCTACAAATACCGGACATAATGGCTCACAAATTGGCGAAAGTCCGTATAAGAAGTTTGCACATTGATCATTCACACCTGTACCTGTTAATGCTGAATTAATTTGAACAGCATAATCAACTCCTTCCATAAATTCGAAGATCATTGTACCACTTTGTTCAGTCATTGGGTTATCACCAATGTTAGTCGCACCGATGATGTCGTATCCACCCATACCCGGAGGGCCATCAGCACCATTATTAAATGCAATACTAACGGTATACATATCGGTTCCAACTGTAGATTCAACACAAGCAACTGATTCAGCTTCTAAAGTTAAAGTACAGGAAGGAGGAGGAATACAATCAACACCGTAACCGGCGATTGTAATATTACAATCATTATTACCGGCATCTGGATTTGCGCTTGAAATGGTAATTGAATAATCAGTTCCTTCAGCGAAAGTGAAAATCATTGTTCCGTTTTGGACAGTCATTGGGTTATCACCGGTATTTGTTCCACCTGTAATGGTAAATCCACCCATACCCGGGAAGCCAAGGAAACCGTTATCGAACGGTATGCTTACCGTGTAATTGTCGACATTACCTGTTAAAGTTTCGCAGGCAACGATTTCATCCTGAACGCTGAACGTACAACCTAATGCAGGTTCACATGCAGGAGCATCACCGTTTAATGGAATATCACAAGCGCTATTAGCGCCGGATGCATTTGTACTTACGATTGAGATGGCATAAGCAGTTGGCTCAGTAAATGTAAATACCATTGTACCGGATTGAGTAACCATTGGGTTATCTCCAACATAAGCCGGAGAAATAGTATATCCACCTGCACCCGGAGGACCATCAGCACCGTTATCGAATGTAACGGTTACTTCATATTGATCATCACCTGAAGTTTCAGCAAGACAAGTTACATCTGTAACTGTTGCAGAAAGTGTACAAGAAGCGCCAGGATCACAAACAGGAGAAATACCTGCTACAGTAACATCACATCCAATTAATGGATCTGCACTTACAATATTAATTGAGTAATCTGTTCCTTCATTAAAGCTGAAGATCATACTACCTGTTGCAGCCGTCATCGGATTATCACCGGTGTTTGTTCCACCACTAATTACATATCCACCCATACCTGGCGCACCTGCAGAACCATTATCGAACGGTATAGTTACCGTGTATGTATCTGTACCCGGAGTGATTGCATCACATGTTACCGTAGGTGCAGTAGTTGTAAATGTACATTGAGGTTGACAATCATAATTCACATCGAATGTTTGAATACATGTTTCAAGTCCGTCACCCGGCGTTACCGAACAACAAGGCCCTAAGAAGTAAACGATATTATAAGTCGCAGTTCCATAGTCGCCAATATTAACCGGCCATGTTGGATTTGCTGCATCCGGTGAAATAATGATGTTGGTTTCACAACCTGGCGTGATTGAAACGATTGGTTCATCACAACCATTTTCAACTATTGACCAGTTCGTTGCTAATGTAGCAGCCGTTGGGAATACATCAATACTTAAATCGTTTGTAATATTTAATAAAGGATCAATAACAGCACCTGTAGCAGGATCTAAACATTCTACTAAATAAGTAGCTGTATATGTTTCAGATGCACAAGTATTTCCTGAATGATCAACTGTATAACATAACTCAAGCGGACCATTTGGTGTAGGACCGGTAACGGTACCGTCCGGAGCTGTCCAGGTTACCTGATAATTAGGATTTGGATTATTGAGTGTTGCTGTACCAGGTCCGGCAACATCAACTACATAAGTTCCAACATCCGGTGTTGCATTAAAATCACTCACTACGATTATATAATCAACTCCTGCAGTTAAGGTTACACCTGCGATCTGAGAAGCACCTGTTCCGTTGAAATCATCATCTCCAATTAAGAAGTTGGTACAAGGGTCAGTATCATCAAATGAGTTTTCATATAAGTGAATATATCCATCCCAGGTCGTCCATGTACCTGTGATATCATAAGTTCCGGTTAGGTCAACATTAAATTGAATTAATGAATAAGCTACTGTGGTTCCACTTGGACATGATGTTGCAAATGGTCTTGTAAATGTAGGAAGATTATTCCCGTCATAGCTATCTGCAAAGCCGCCATAAGGACCGTCTGATCCTGCGTTATCTAAAGTAACTGAATAACAAACCTCAGTACCACCAGCACAAACAGGCTGAAGGTTATCGGTTTGATCCACTAAGATTGGACAATCAGGAATACAATCAGGAGAATATCCTGAGAAAGTGAAACTACAAATTTCATTAATTCCAGTACCCGGAACACCATCAACAGTAATTGCATACGGTGTGCCTTCAGTGAATGTAAATAACATTGTACCTGTAGCAGCGGTCATAGGATTATCACCTGTGTTGCTACCACCAACAATTGTATAGCCACCCATACCCGGAGGGCCTTGTAAACCATTATCGAATGAAATCTCAACTGTATAATCATCAAGACCAAGACCATTGGATAAACAAGTAATAACCGGAGCATCGAATACCGCAGTACATTGACAATCTTCAACAACAAACGGTGCGCCTGCCACATCTATGTCTGCACATAAAGGATTTGCGTTTCCGTTAGCTGCATCTGAAATAATATCTAAAACATTCTGTGCTGTTGTTGTACCAGGTACTACTACTGAAAGATCTAAGAAATCAGGAGAAGTATTATCTGTTATTTCAGCAACAAGTGTATGAATTGTATATGAACCAGCACCAAGACCAAGCGCAACTAAATCAAAATCAGGCGTTGCTGCCGTAGCTTCAATTACAAGACCTGCACCTGAAGTTAAGACATAAGCAACATCATAATCTGTTGGTACGAATGGAGCAGTTGCTTCGGTTGTTCCGACAGGGAATGTGGTATCATCCGGTCTTAAGCAATTCAAATCACCCACAGCATTTAATGTTCCTGCATCTGCATCACAAACTGCGATGAAGCAAACATACTCAATATCAACGCTTGCCGTACAGGCTGTAACATCATAACAACAAGAAGAAGCATTTAAGAACTCCACTGAATAAGTGGCATTAGCTGTTTCGGTTTGAGTGATAGGGAAAACGGTCGTGGTAGTAGCTGAAACTGTAGCAGCATCACAATCGTTTGCAAAAGTTATAATTGGTTCATCACAACCGTTTTGTGTAATGGTAACATAGTCGGTTGTTATTCCTGAGAATGTTGGATGCACATTTACGTCGAAGTTGCCATTAGATATATCGGCAGCAGTTACTGCTCCACCTGTATCTAGACAATCAACTGTGTAAGAAATATTTTGAATATCAGTCTGACATACATTCGCTGTTGTGAATGTGAAGCACTGTGTTAATTCATTATTTGTAAATGTATTACCCGCACCGTCTGTCCAGTTGATCTGGAAGGAAGGAGTACCCGGATCTTCCTGGAAACCACAAGGTTGGGCAGGGTCGAATGCATTTTGATAAACAAAAATATATCCATCCCAATCCTGATCACTTAAGAATTGATAATCACCATCAGTGTCTACGTTAAACTCTACTACAGCGTATGGAACATTTACTCCCGTTGCACTTGTAAAACAAGTTGTTGTGCTTACTGTACCCGGACGTGACCAAACAGGGTTACCAACTGTAGTGCCGCTAAGGGTACCGTTGGTAACGGCTACGTATCCAGGGCCTGTTATCGAATTAATATAATTTCCTCCGATGGTACTGCTAAAGCTTGTTGTAACAAGATAATATGTATTACCTGCAACGAGGCTGGTAGTAAAATCTGACCCATTAGATAAATATCCAACGACCGCATCATCATCTCCGCCAAGATATAAAGGATCGTTCGGACCGGCTATTAAGGCATCGATAGCTGTATTATCGGCTGACACTGTTATACATACCTCAGCCACACCGTCACCACAAACATCACCTCCATCTACAGCAG
>JAHDHT010000290.1 GCA_020631175.1 Chitinophagales bacterium | reverse complement strand
CTTATGCCGGTTTTTTCTTTGATGCTTTAATGGCTTTTTCCGCTCATATCTATGCTGCCGATGGTGAATTTATTCCTGCTTTGCTAGCCATTATTTTAACTGCCTTATCGAGAGTGTTTTACAGATATCGTTCGATCCATAAAATTTAAATAAATTATATAATGAAACTTAATGAAAAAGAATTGAACAGCATTGCTCAGGATATACAGATGGGACTTGCCGTTTTTTTTCATAAAATAACTCATGAGATAGTTGTTCTCCCGGGTGATCAATTCTTATTTTATGATACTGAGTCATGGCAAGAAAGCATTGACAAAGTAGAAAATGATAGAACCAGTTATATACGTGTAGATCAAATGTCTTCATGTGACAGCTTTAATGTAATGGAAAAGTTCGCTTATTCTATTCCCGATGAAAAGTTCAAAGAAAAACTACTTAATGTTTTAGAAAAACGAAAGCCATTTCGGAATTTTAAATATGAAATTGACGAAAGTGATTACCGTGAAGATTGGTTCGCTTTTCGTGATAAAGCAAACATGGAACACGTGCAACAGATGATCGACTGGGGGTTTAGTGATCACGATGAAGAAGAGTAAATTTTTATTTATATTCTTTTTCGATTAATTCAATTGCACGAAATAAATTCATAATTCCTCCTGAAACACAAAGTTCATCCATAGTTACGAGCATTTTATCATTGCCGGGTACTTTTACTTTTTTTGTTTGTGGCCTATAAGCAGATTGCATAATGACTTTTTTAATTTGAGCTGCACTTAAATCGGGATAATAAGCTTTAATTAAAGCAGCAGCTCCGGCTACGATTGGTGCAGCATCGCTTGAGCCAGAGCCTTTACCATAAGTTCCTTTTAATTCGCAGGCAGGGATATCCATTCCGGGTGCAAAAATATCGACACTTTCTTTTCCATAATTCGCAAAGTAAGCTAACACATTTTCATTATCGATTTTATCAGATGCTCCTACTACAATATAATTTTCTGCTTTTTTATCATCAATCATTCCTGTCGGATAATGTGGCACCGTGTCATTATTATACACCCAATTACCGGCAGCTTGCACAATTAAGACATCTTTTTCAATTGCATCTTTAATTGCTTCCTCCACGAAAGAAGGATTTACGGAATACTTTTTTGCAAAACTTAAATTAATTATATCAGCGCCATTATTAATGGCATATCGAATAGCCAATGCTACATCTTTATCTCTTTCATCACCATTTGGAACCACACGTAAAATCATCAGCTTTACCGGTTGAACCATTCCATCAACTGTATTCTCATTATGTATTCCACCAATAATACTTGCTACACCTGTACCGTGATAAGGGCCTCGCGCCCAAACCATATTATTACCATAATTCGTGTCCGTTATATCATCCGGATCATCTCCTACCACTTCCTCCCGATTTTTAAAGTCAGGATTTAAGCGGCTGGTCATATCTTTTTTCAAATTATCAATTGACTTTTGAAGGGATGCAGCATCTGTTTTTCTTTGATAAAAAAGCAAACGATTTTGTTTAGCTCTTTGCACTTCAGGCTTTTTCTTTTTTATCTTTTCAACATCCTTTTTAGTATAGTCTTCCTTTTTCAAAAAGATTTTCAAAAACTGATCTGTATCATTAAATAATTGCAGAATTTCTTTATGATAATTAATATCTTCTCTTTTTGTAGCTACTTCATTTTCGAATTCTTCTTTTACTTTTAGATAGTATTTGTAACTTTCTTTTTCATCTTCATCAAGATCATTTTCATTAACAGAAGCATATTTATCTCTTAATTTCGCATACACTCTCGTTAATCCAATAGTCTCCCGACGATAATTCTCTCCTTCCGCATTACCTAAAAAATTCCATCCATGAATATCATCAATGTATCCGTTTCCATCATCGTCAATATTATTATCGGGGATTTCATTTTTATTAACCCAGATATTTGCCTGAATATCCGGATGTGTAATTTCTGCTCCATTATCTAAAATGGCAACCACTACTGTATCGGGTGTTTTACCCTTTAATAATTTATAAGCTCTTTTTGTGCTTACACCTAAGACTTTATCTTTTTCGGGATCTAGATGATGCCAGGAATTTAAATCCTGAGCAAAAGATAGTATAGGCAGGCAAATTAGAATTAAGCAAATTCTAAACATAATAACAGGGTTTTAGCTGTTACTAATATAGTAATAAGCCGATCACTTTAAAACTTTTAAAGTAGTACTTTCTCCTGTTGCCTTTAATAATTGAATAAAATAAATCCCTGAAATAAAATCACTGGTATTTATAATTATTTCTTGTTGCCCATTTAAAACCAGTTCCTGCATTATTGCACCATCTGCGTTTAACAATCTTAATCGCTCATATTTATGAAATGCGTCGAGCTCAACAATCAAATAATCTTCAAAGGGATTGGGATATATTTTATAATCCAATAATTCTTCTTCAATGATATAGGTAACGGTATCCATCATGGTCGTATCCATTACTGTGGTATCCATAACAGTGGTATCCATCACGGTAGTGTCAATTGGTTGAATAAAATTCGCATCCCAATGCAGACCATACAAAGTATCGGTTACATTATCGTATTGTAGTTCAATAACATTATCGTCTACATCTTCCAACACCGGAAATTCAGGCATTGAAAATACAGAACCATCATTTACATTGACTGCATATAAAAACCAGTTGCCATTACTATCACCTCCTCTGAAAATATATAATCCTTCCGATTCGGCGAAGGTTGCATAATTAGGAACGGTGGTGATATAGTTCACTCCCGGTATTGGCCACAGTTTTTCAAATTCAGAAGTTTCGCGATCGATGCTAACTATATATTCTGTTTGTTCAGAATCATCCCAATGTAAACCGTAAAGTGTTCCGGTAGAATTATCGAATTGAACATTACCAATGTTATCGTACATTCCTGTAAAAGAAGGCATCGGTGGACTGTAAACTATCGATCCATCTGCTGCATTTAAAGTGTACAGCATTGCACTTCCACCCGCCGGAACACCTCCGAAAGTGTAGTAACTATTACTTGAATCAAAAACAGAATAATCCGGGATACTTACGATATACTGAACATCTGGTATCGGAGCTATAATTTCAAATTCGCCGGTCGATGGTTCGATGGTTACAAAATATTCTGTGTTGTCGATGCTACTCCAATGGCAAGCATACATCCTTCCCGTGTTTTGATCAATTTGATAAAGGACAACATTATCATTTGCTCCGGGACCCTGACTAAATAGAGGATCATATAATTTTGTACCTGTTGAGGCATCGATGGTATATAAAAATCGATTAAAGTCAATATCGAAACCGGTGAAGATATACCAGCCATTTGTTTCATCGAAAACGGTGGTATTAGGGGCTACCTGAATGTATTGCAGTTCGGGTATGTCATTTATCTTGGTAAATGTGCCGTTTTCATAATCTACGTGAATGAAAAATTCTAATTGTGCTTTGCCTAAGATTGGCAGACATAAAATCAATAAAAAGGAAATGTACTTTTTCATAATTAATATTTTTTCTTTTCCCTTTTTGTCCACCCTTATCCACCCTCAGCATCATAGATGCTGGTCCCGCCAGCGGGACATTGATTCTGCATCGCTTTCGGTTTGTCCACCCTCGGAATCAAAGATTCCCCCTCGAAAATATATTTTCTCACCCGCCAGCGGGACAAGTTTTACCGTCAACTGCAACTGCTAACTGTAAACCGTTCACTGCAAACCGCAAAGACTAAACCTACACTTAATCTTAAGTTTAAACTTAAATCTAAGCCCCCTTCTCTAAAGATACAGATATTTTCTGCAAAAAGGCGTTTACCCTTTCCAACATCCACCCAAAAACCATCCAAAAAGGAATGTAATCCAGACGAATATATCCATGAATATGCCATCCGGTATCGTATTTCCAGGGGCATCTTCCCGTTATCATCTCCAGCAAAAACCCGCTTACATATTCAATCATCAAAATACCGAAAGCATATGCTAATAAACGCACTAACAAAGGAAAGTGTTTAATGAATTTATAGTACCAGGGAATCAAAAAAGAAGCGCTTCCATAAATAAAGATCATCCACACATAAGTATGTCCCATCAAACGCCACACGCCTCCTT
>JAHDHT010000289.1 GCA_020631175.1 Chitinophagales bacterium | reverse complement strand
GTTATTAATATGCAATGTGTTAACTGACTAACTTAATGACATTGGGCGGGACCGGACCCAACGAAGTGGTCCGAGGGTGGAAAAAACTGAATTGATTTGAACTTGAGTTTGACACTTGCGCTTGCACTTAAAAAACCCGAATTCTCCCGAGCGAAGCCGAGGGAACTTCCGGTTTGTGAAGAAATGGTAATTACAAAAGATTTTCGCTCAGCCCGATACAAGCAATTACCAATACGAATTACCCCGCTTTTTCAAAGGAATAAATGATAATTATCACACTTTTGGAACGAAAAAATGATTATTCATCACATTTTCAGAACGAATAATGTGAATTTTATTACATAATTGGAACGAATAATGTGTATTTTTAGTTTATTATTCAGGAATGGAGTTTAAAAGACGCATATATCAGGACTTGAAAAAGTGGCAGCAATCGGCAAGGAAAAAGCCCCTTTTGCTAATGGGTGCCAGGCAAATAGGCAAAACCACAACACTAATTCAATTTGGTGAAAATGAATATGATGATCTGGTTTATGTAAACTTGGAAAAACGACAAGATGTTCATGCTTTCTTTACCGGTAATAAAGATCCTGAAAAAATTCTTGAAAACTTAAGCTTAATTCATGGTAAATCAATAGAAGCCTTTAAAACCTTAATTGTACTTGATGAGATTCAGGAATGTAAAGATGCTTTGATTGCTTTAAAATATTTTGCAGAAGAAATGCCTGACATTCACATTATAGGTGCAGGTTCTTTATTAGGCTTAAGTATAGGAAACAATCGATCTTTTCCAGTTGGGAAAGTAGAATTTCTGGACATGCATCCTCTTTCCTTTGAAGAATTTCTCGAAACAGCAGATAATAAATTATTTAGCACTTATTTACACTTTTTAAAGCAAGAAAAAATAAGTCCGCTTCAGGATGCTTTTTTTAATCCGCTTCAAAGAATATATAAAGAATATTTATTGTTTGGAGGGATGCCTGAAGTAGCTGCTGAATATTTAGAAAACAGAAATGTAGAGCGAGTACAAAAAATACAAGATGCAATTTTACAAGCATATGAACTAGATTTTGTAAAACACGCCGATAAAACAAGCTCAACAAAAATCGAACAAGTTTGGAATTCAATTCCTTCTCAACTGTCGAGAGAAAACAAAAAGTTCGTTTACAAATTGGTCAAAACCGGCGCAAGAGCAAGAGAGTATGAAGAAGCCATTCAATGGCTGATACAAGCCGGCTTAATTTATAAAGTCTCAAATATAACAAAGCCTTCCATTCCTTTAAAAGCCTATGAAGATTTATCCGCATATAAACTTTATGTATTTGAAACAGGCTTATTAATTCGACAAGCCGGCTTAGATCCAAAAGTCTTTATTAATAATGAATTATTTTTTAATGAATTTAAAGGTGCACTAGCAGAAAATTACGTAGCTCAGTCATTCAAATCTATAATAAAAAATAATCTATATTACTGGACATCCGAAGGCAAAGCTGAACTTGATTTTATTATTGAACATATAACAGATTGTATACCTGTCGAAGTAATGTCTGGCACCGATACCAAAGCAAAAAGCCTTGCCGTCTATCAAAAGAAATTCCACCCAAAACTAAGAATTCGCATCTCCAATTTAAACCTAAATCTCACCGACGACCTATTAAACATACCACTGTTTTACGCCGATAAAACAAAACACTTTATAGAAAAGATTTTACCGTAGAGTCGACTTAAGTCGACTCTACCAATCTAAATTCTCCCGAGCGAAGCGAGGGAGAAAAATTCGAACTTTCTCAAGCGAAGTCGAGAGAACTTCCGGTTTAAGATCTATTCTGAAGTTCCAAAAAATTCACACTTCAAATTACGGAAGATTTAGTTCAACAAGTTTCTGCACATGCCTCGACTCTACATAATAAAACTTTGCATCCTAGCGTCTCTGCGGTAAAAAAAGAAGACCAAATTCTCCCGAGCGAAGCGAGGGAACAAAATCCGAACTCTCTCGAGCGAAGTCGAGAGAACTTCCGGTTTATGAAAGACATTGCCTTTTTTAAAAAATTCCATTCGTGATGTGAAAGATTTACTCTTAACAGAAAAAAGAAAAAAATCTTAGTCCCTTAATGGTTCAAAAACTTAATGAACTTTACTTCTAACAGAAAAACGAAAAATCTTAATCCCTTAATGGTTTAAAAAACTTATTCATTTAAACAGTTAAAAGGAACTTTTCCCAACAAACATTAGTTACACAACTTACCTATGTCACAAAACCCTCAAAATAAAAAACCCGAACACTCCGAAAGTAAATCGCGAAGCTACAAGCCCTTAGATACATTCGAAGAAGATTTAGCCTTAGCAAAAAAGTTAAATGCAATTGTTGATGCACTTCTTCCGATTGACACCTGGAGCGTAAATGAAGCCAAAGAAAAAGTAGAAGAATATCATTTACTATTAAAACGCTATCCCCAGTTACCCCGCTATAACCGACCATTAGAATTAGCAGTACAACGTCTGCAATTATTACAAGCCTATCTTTTAAGCGCAGCAAGAAATGAAGAATCTCAAAAAGCAAATGCCGAATACAATCTAATTACATTAGAAAACGGATTCGACTGTTTACAATGGGCAGCTGATTACGATCACCTACGCATCCCTAATGATTTGAGCTGGTATTTCGGACCAGATGAATACGATGCCTTCTTAAATAAATTTACCAGCTTCGATTGTTTCGGCATTTATTTACATCCTGAAGCAATTGAAGAAACAATATGGGTATACCACAGGCTAGATTTTATAGAAAGCTATGATTTCGATTTCGGAATAAAAGATTTTAATCTGCTCGATCAATTATATTCCAATGGAAGACAAACATTTATACGTGAAGTGGTCAACTGTTTTTGCCGGATGGATGTAAAAGCATTAGATGATATATTTCCTGCCGAAATAAAATACATCAACGAATTAAAACGCGAATATTTCCTCGGGCAAATGAAGCTCTTTTTCGATGAAATAAAAGCCGAGGGCGACACCTTCCTTGAAGCCTACTGGGGAGCATGTACAAATGTTTGTGAAATGCCAATGCCTTGTTCCAAAGGCGTAAAATTAATCGGCAATAAAAGCGGTAATTATTTCCAGATCATCTTCTCAGCAAAACCCGAATTCGATTTAACATTTTGTTATGGTCGTAATTTCAAATTAGAAGATCGACAATCCCCTCCATGTAAATATATGCTATACCCAAACCTAGATGCAACCTTGCGAAAAAAATACGAAAATCAACCCGAGCTCCACGAAGCTTTAATTAAAGCAAAAGATCTGCTCGCCCAAAAAGAAAGCGCTAAAAATAAGCAATGGACAAAAGTTGAAGCAGAAAACTTCTTCAATGAAAATGAAGATTTCTATTTAGAATGGTTGAACAAAAAGGACGAAGTACCTGCAGATTTTTACGAAATCAAAGAAGCAATCAACCTACTGACCGATTTAAATTTATTGGTCTATTATCTCTCCCTAAATAAAACCGCCAAAAAATTAGTCGAAATCTTCTACCAGATCGACGCCGATAATAAAAGCGTTTTAAAAGAATGGTTAAAATACAGCGACAACACTTTTAATATGCTGGATGGATACAATTTCTACTTAAAAAGCGAAAGCAATCCTTATGCTAATGATTTGAATAATGCTTTTTATAATGAATTTCCGGTGGCTTATGAGGAGTATAAAATGATTGATGAATTTTATCGATTGTATAAAGAGACGGAGATTGATGTGGTGGATTTGGGGGGATTGTTTTAAACAAAAAAATGTCCCAATAATTTGAAAAATTGAAATATTCTAAACCCCTTTTCAACCAGCCCTGATCGCAATGGAAACCCTCGCCGGATGAAGAGCCCGGAACAGGTTTTGCCGAAGGATGACCGGCGGGAATACAAGGGAAAGCCATGTGGAGGTGCCTGAAGACGGGGTGCGTTGCAATGGAGAGCAGGTGAGGATGTTTTTTTGGGGTGGTTAGGGTTTTTGCTGCCTTGTTATTTTTAAAACTCAAGTGGCAAATTCAAACTCAAGTTCAAATCCACCCTCCGATCGCTTCGCTGGATCGGGTCCAATGTCATTAAGTTAAGCGCATAATCGAAATTATTGTATTAGCCTCTTAT
>JAHDHT010000288.1 GCA_020631175.1 Chitinophagales bacterium | reverse complement strand
CTTATAACCACTACTATCCCTGCTGCGATTGTTATAATGAAATGAAAAGAATTTTTGGTAGGTTTTCGGTGAGCGGTTTGCGCCATCGCGGTTTGCTGTTTTCAGTTGGCCGTTTGCGGTGAGCAGTTTGAGTTTAAAGCAGACCGAATTCTCCCGACCGAAGCGGAGGGAATTTCCGGTTTAAAAACAACACAGTATTTCCAAACTATCTTCTCTTCCTGATGCAGAAGATTTACTTCGAAAAAGTCTCAGCACATGCCTCGATTTCGCTCGAAATTATCTCCGCGCCACTCTGCGGTGAAAAAAATTGTTTTATTCAAGAATTTTAAAAACAAAATAGTTAATCATCTTAACCAACTGACGATTACACTTTTCTCCCTTCTTTACATCCGTCAATGCGGGGAGATGATCTGCAAAATAGCCCTGATTATTGGCCATTTCAATCATATTGCTTGCTAAACTTTTTGGATAAGAAAAATCGGGCTTATATTTTCCGATTTCATCAGCAATAAATTTCACTAAAGTCTTATAGCTTCTGAAATAGCCATATTTGTTCTCTTCATCAACATCAATTGAATGATAGGCTTTTGTGCCCTCAGCTACTACAATCTTATGTAATAAAGATTCATTCACATAATCAATTAATGGATTCTGAATACTGGCCTCCACTATATTCTGAATAATGACCTGCATTCTTTTCTTTGGTTCTGTAACATTAATCAAATTCGCGTAAATCAGGTAATTGATCCATTCATAGTACCAGGATACTAAATATAACAGCAAATGATGCTTATTTTCAAAGTATCTGTAAACACTTGCCTCCGTTGAATTTATTTCTATTGCAAGTTTCTTAAAAGTGAATTTTTCGTAGCCTAACTTGTTGAATAACAATATACTGTGCTCAATTATACGTCTTCCTAAATCGGACTCTGCCGGGTCTTTTATAAAGAGCTGTTCATTAAGATCAAAACGAATATGTACTGCCATCTCCTATCTAAAACTTATACTTCAAAGATACGTATAATTACAATTTAGAATTAAATTTTAACTATTTTTTTTAAAAGTATTACTATTATTTGAACAAATTTTACTTTTCTTTGTAGTTCAATTATTAAACAAACATTGGTTATGCAAAATCAGGATACACCGAAAACCTTTTTAGGTTTTGATTTCGGACATTTATCAAAAGACATTCCTGCTGGATTAGTTGTTTTTTTAGTTGCCCTTCCTCTCTGTTTAGGTATTGCATTAGCATCAGGAGCCCCTTTGTTCTCAGGTATTATTGCCGGGATTATTGGAGGAATTGTAGTAGGTTCCTTAAGTGGTTCACAACTAGGCGTTAGTGGTCCGGCTGCGGGACTTGCAGTTATTGTAGCTGCAGCGATCACCGATTTAGGAGCATTTGATATATTTCTCCTAGCAGTTGTGTTGGGAGGATTGATTCAATTTACTTTTGGGGTGCTTCAATTTGGAGTTATTGGATATTATTTTCCATCCTCTGTAGTAAAAGGGATGCTCGCAGCAATTGGAATTCTTATTTTCTACAAGCAAATTCCTTATGCTTTAGGTTTAACTAAAACAAGTTCTTTTGGTGACTTACTATCTCAATTAGGATCTGTAAGTCCTACAGCTATTATGATCACTGTTATTGGGGTGGCTATTTTGTTGCTTTGGGAACGACCTTTCATAAAAAAAATGAAATGGACAAGAATCATTCAAGGCCCTCTTGTGGTTGTACTTCTTGGTGTAGTCATTAACCTGGTTACAAGAGGATCAGCTTTTGGATTAAATCAAACCCAATTGGTTGATATTCCGGCTGCTTCAAATTTGGCAGAAATGAAAAATCTTTTCGCCTTTCCTGATTTTTCTCAAATCTTAAATCAGGATGTTTGGATTGTTGCGATCACTTTAGCAATTGTTGCCAGCTTAGAAACATTATTATGTTTGGATGCTACCGATAAAATGGATCCGGATAAAAGAGTTTCTCCATCCAATCAGGAGTTAAGAGCCCAAGGTATTGGTAACCTTGTTTCGGGTATGATTGGTGGATTGCCAATTACTCAGGTAATTGTGAGAAGTTCAACAAATATTCAATCGGGTGGAAAAACAAAAGTATCTGCTGTTTTCCATGGCTTTATACTTTTATTCGCCGCTTTAATGATTCCTGTATTGATTAATTTCATTCCATTATCGGCCTTAGCAGCTATTCTATTTATGGTTGGATATAAATTATCTAAGCCGGTATTATACTCAGAAGCATTCAAAAAAGGATTTGCTTATTTCATTCCATTTATTGTAACGATCGTAGCAATTGTAGGAACGAATTTATTAGCAGGTGTAATTATCGGTTTCTTTGTAGCTGTATTCTTCATTTTATATAACAATTATAAAAAGCCATTCTATTTTGAGTCTGAAAATTTCGACCATGAAACTTCTGTAATCAGAATTAAACTGGCTGAAGATGTAACCTTCATAAATAAAGCAAATATCCAAAGAGCATTAAGTCAGATAGAACCTGAGTCACGAGTAGTAATCGATGCAAGCGAAACAATTAATATCGATGTAGATGTTATTGAAATAATTGAAGATTTCGAAATTTTCGCTGAAGCAAATAACATTGATCTTCAAGTGATTGGCAGAAAACAAAAAGGTATTCAGACGCAAGCTATTAAATTATTTGAGCAGCATATGACATCAGCTACTCCAAAAGTAAATGGAGTCAAATCAAAACTCAATAATATTAATAAATTACAACAGGTATAATATGTAAAAGGGGTATGGCACAATCGAACGTAAAAAAGGATGGCCGGTATACAACGTACGAAGATATACTGGAAAAGCAGCTTGCTGCAGGAGTAAAAAAATATAATACACACAATAGAAGTCTTTTTGTTTCTTCTATTGCAGCCGGATTGGAAGTCGGTTTCAGCTTCCTGATGATATTACTGGTGATCGCATCATATGGCACCATTTTATCAGATGTAAATTTGAAATTCGCATTAGGTCTGGCATATTCTGTAGGGTTTCTCTTTGTAGTACTCGGGAAATCACTACTCTTTACTGAGCACACCGCTATGGCAGTAATGCCGGTGCTTAAAAGAGAACGAAGTCTGAATGATTTACTAAATTTATGGTCATTCATCTATTTCGGTAATCTTCTAGGCGGATTGTTCTTTAGCATAATTTTATATTTTTTAGGTGATTCAATGAATCTATATACCCCCGAAATGGTGGGAGGTTTCGCCAAGAAAATATGCAAATTCGGGTTTCCTACAATTGTCGGATCTGCAATGATCGCCGGTTGGTTAATGGCCTTGTTAAGCTGGATTTTATCTGCATCAAAAGATACAATCAGCAAAATAGCCATTACAATTATCATCACTTTTTTTATTGGTGTTGGAGGCTTTCATCACTGTATTGTAGGCTTTATAGAAATCTTTACTGGTTTTCTAAAAGGTTATATTAGTGTTGGTCAATTGTTATCTGTACAAGTAGCGAGTACGATTGGAAATATTTTAGGAGGAGTAATATTTGTTGCCTTAATAAAATATGGTCAATATGTAGAACCTAAAGAATTCATGGAAATTTATCCGGATGAAGAAAAAATACCTGAAAAGAAAATTTAATAGAAATCCTTTTTACGTACATACCAATGAAGGCTGCATTCGAAAGAGTGCAGCCTTTTAGTTTTTATGTACTATACATTTTCTTCATTAGCAGCACTAAATTCAAAACCAAGTCTCTTTGCTGTTTTAAAACTTGCATTACCCTGCTGTACGATTTTTTGCTGAACACTTACCATTTTAACCGCATCGAACGGTGGAACTAAGAGCTCAAAGTCGAGCGCGCAAATAATGGAAGATTCAATTATTTGTTTGATATATTCTTTACTTAAAATCATTTTTTCAACATCAGTAAATAAAAAACCCAATTGTCTTTTACCTTCAACGAAAAAATGTTTTTCCCGATTTATAAAAATCCGTCCGATTAAATATCCTAAGTCATTTAGTCGTTTAAATTTAAATGAATCAGCTAAGAAATTATGCACCTGTATCATGCCGAAATAGCCGTTTCTCGGGTCATCTTCAACATATTTTGTCTGGTGAATCTGGTGGTTTTCATCAAAGCTGAATATGTTTGAATGCA